>JAOPXW010000413.1 GCA_025964935.1 Friedmanniella sp.
TGTCGACGGAAGGAGGAGGAGGAGGAGGAGCCGAGGCAGCCGCCGTTCCTCGTCGTCGCCCCGACCAGCGTGGTCTCGAACTGGGTCCGGGAGGCCGAGCGGTTCGCGCCGGGGCTGGTGACGGTCGCGGTCACGGCGTCGCAGGCGCGTCGCCGGCGGCCCCTCGCCGAGGCCGTCGCGGGGGCGGATCTCGTGGTCACCTCGTACGCCCTGCTGCGGATCGACAGCGAGCACTACGCCGGACTCGGATGGTCGGGCCTGGTCCTCGACGAGGCCCAGTTCGTCAAGAACCACCGGTCCCGGACCTACCAGGCGGCCCGGCGGGTGCGGGCCCCGTTCCGGCTCGCCATGACGGGCACGCCCCTGGAGAACAACCTGATGGACCTGTGGGCGCTGCTGTCGCTGACCGCGCCGGGACTGTTCCCCACCCCGGAGCGGTTCGGCCAGTACTACCGGCGCCCGATCGAGCGGGACCGTGACCCGGCCCGACTAGCCCAGCTGCGGCGGCGCATCCGGCCCCTGATGCTGCGCCGGACCAAGGAGCTGGTGGCCGCCGACCTGCCGCCCAAGCAGGAGCAGGTCCTGGAGGTGGAGCTCTCGCCGCGCCACATGCGGGTCTACCAGACCCACCTGCAACGCGAGCGGCAGAAGGTGCTGGGTCTGATCGAGGACCTGGACCAGAACCGGTTCACCATCCTTCGCTCGCTGACCCTGCTGCGCCGGCTCAGTCTGGACCCGGCCCTGATCGACCGCGCCCACAGCGCCATCCCCGCGGCCAAGGTCGAGGTGCTGCTGACCGACCTGGCCGAGCTGGTGGCCGAGGGACACCAGGCGCTGGTCTTCAGCCAGTTCACCAGCTTCCTGGGCCGGGTCCGGGACCGCCTCGACGAGGCCGGGATCGGCTACGCGTACCTCGACGGCTCCACCCAGCACCGCGACGAGGCCGTCGAGACGTTCCGGAGCGGGCAGGCGCCGGTCTTCCTGATCAGCCTCAAGGCGGGCGGGTTCGGCCTCAACCTGACCGAGGCGGACTACTGCTTCGTTCTCGACCCGTGGTGGAACCCGGCGGCGGAGGCCCAGGCGGTCGACCGCACGCACCGGATCGGCCAGACCCGGACAGTGATGGTCTACCGGATGGTCGCGAAGGGGACGATCGAGGAGAAGGTGATGGAGCTCAAGGCGCGCAAGAGCGAGCTGTTCGAATCCGTGATGGAAGGGGACTCCCTGACCACGTCGGCGCTGACCGCCGACGAGATCAAGGCCCTGCTGGAGCCGTGAGAACTGTCCGGTATTTGCCATGGCCAGTAGCGGACATCGGGGCCGCGAGGCATGGACACCCCGGCGGGGGCTGACTAACTTCAGGAGCGGCAGGGTGTGGGAGACCACCCCTGACCGGACACCCTCGTCGGTGTCACACCCGTACGGCCCTCTATGGGGGAAGGGCCGTCCGGGACAGGGGCCGGAGTGGGGGCTCTCGTGGTGGTGCGGTCGGTTTGCCGGCCGGCACGGCACGAGGACTCCCCACCCTACGGATCTGACGCCGACGGGCGGGGTCGGCTCGTGCCCCCTGCTGCGGCGGGGGGCACGAGCGCTGTCCGGCCCACGTACCGTCCGCCCCGGGTGGCCTCTCGAGAAGGGGGCGCGCGATGACCACGGGGCTGCGGCCGGGGTCGACGTGCTTCCCGTCGAGGGCTTCGGGTTCCTGCGGTTCTCCCTGCTCCGGCCCTGAGCCCGGCGGGCGCTCGGCGGTGAAGGGCGGGTCAGTATCGCACCGCCGGCGGGCGTGACCCCCCAATCTTGAGGCAATCTTGAGGCGCACTTAGCCGCGCCCGGACACCGCCCAAAGTCCTTCTGACCAGGATGATCCCACCGGGCGACGAGTGCCCGGGTCGGGTTTCCCCCGGTCAGGGGTCACGAGCACGAGCATGGTCGTTCGCCGGGTTCGGCCGGCCGCTCTGCTCGTCGTCTGCGGTCCCACGGGTCGCATCCACCGGCCGTGCCCGTTCGACGACACGGCAGCGGCACGTGCTTTCGCGAGGGGGACGGCGTGAGGCAGGATCAGAGCAGGGGCTCGGGGGGAGCCGTACAGGAGGCTCGACGGGCCACGTCGCAGCCGGTCTCGTTCTCGAGGACAGGTGGACTGGTGGTGACACCGGAGGAAGACGAGATGATGGCGCGGTTCACCCGCGACTATCTGGTCATGCTGGATGAGCGCATCGACACGATCCTCGAGCAGCTCGAGCACGGCAACGACCTCAACGTCCACGTCGCCCTGCTCAGCCTGGAGTCGTCCTCCTCGATGATCGGGGCGACCGAGATGGTCCGGCTGGTCAATGCTCTCCGCGACGCCGTCGAGCGGGGTCAGCGCACCATGGTGCCCGCCCTCGCCGTGGCGATCGCCAACGAGGCGGAGCTGGTGCACGCCCGCTTCCGGAGCCGCTGAGGTTCACCCGGGCGACCTACACCCGGGCGCCCTACACCCGGGCGACGGCGAGCCGGTAGCCGACTCCGCGGACGGTCTCGATGTAGCGCGGGGATGCGACCGGGTCGTTGAGCTTGCGCCGCAGGTTGGCCATGTGAACCTCCACCGCCCGCCGGTCGGAGTCGCTGACGTAGCCCCCGCTGGCGTAGTCACCGCGCAGCTCCAAAGCCAGGGCGTCCTTCGAGATCACCCGGCGGTTGCCGTTCATGATGGCCAGCAGCAGGTCGAACTCGCTCCGGGTGAGCTCGACCGGGGCCCCCTGCAGGTCGCACAGCCACATGTCGGCGTTGATCCGGAGCCCGTTGTGGCTCAGCCAGCCGATCTCGGGGCCGTCCGTGGTGGGCTCGTCGGGCAACTCGACGTCCTCGTCGTCGGAGCCGAGGTCCAGGGTCTCCTCACCGACCGGCTCCTGCCCCGTCGGAGCGGGCGATCCGGTCTCCACCGGAGCGACCATGTGGTAGCGCCGCAGCATGGCCTCGATCCGGGCCCGGAGCTCGCGGGGCCGGAACGGCTTGGTGAGGTAGTCGTCCGCGCCGGCGTCGAGCCCCATCAGGGTGTCGATCTCCTCGTCCCGCGCCGACAGCATGATGATGTAGGTCGAGCTGAACAGGCGGATCTGCCGGGCGACCTCGAAGCCGTCGATGCCCGGCAGGGAGATGTCGAGGGTGGTGAGGATGGGCTGGTGGACCCGGATCGCCTCGACCCCGGTCGCCCCGTTGTCGGAGGCATGGCACGTGAAGCCGGCCTGCTCCAGGATCGCCTGCAGCAGGTTGCGGATGTCGGCGTCATCCTCGATAACGACGGCGACCCGGTTGGAACCCTCTGACATGGCTTCACCGTACCCACTGGCGGCGACCCCGGTGGCGAGCGCCGCGGGACCCGCCGCCGTTTTGGTGTCGGTGGCCGGGCCGTCGGCCTGCACCTGCAGTGAGGGCGTCATCCGAAGGTGATGCAGGAGAAGGACTGGGTGTCGACCAGTTCGAGCTTCGAGGACGGGTAGTCCTCGAGGACGGACTCCACGCGGTCGCTGAAGCGCAGGGCGGCTTCGTTGTAGGCGCAGGCGTCGTAGGCGATGACCGCCCCTTCGGCGACCATCTCCTCGATGCCGACCTGCAGCATGGTCTCCACGAACCGCTTGTGCCGTTCGCGGGGATGGGCGAGCGTGAAGCCGAGGTAGTAGACCGCGTGGCGGGCGGCCTGAGCCGGGTAGCGCGCCTCGAAGTACTCCGGACTGATCCAGGGCACCGAGTCGAGGTGCCGGGTCAGGGTCGTCATGCCGACCGGAGCGCCGTCCGCGGACCAGGCGATGTACTTCTCGACCCGGGGGTCGACCATCTGGTCGAAGAACTCGGACCGGGTCAGGACCTGGCGGGCCGCTGACCGTCGCTTGAGGTGCTCGAAGGCGCTCAGGTAGAGGTCGTAGAAGGGCGGCACGTGCTCCGCTGCGACAACCCCCTGGCGGGTGAAGCGCCACTCGCCCCGAGGGGGAAGCACCTCCACCCCCTCCCGCGTACGGCGGGTCGGCACGGTCGGCCGGCAGATGGGGATCGCGGTCACGGTTTCCTCCTGGGTGGGGTCGAAGCAGGGTCGGCGCGGTTCGCCGGGGGGCCGGGATCCGGGCCGGAGGGGCCGGGGGCGGCCCGTTCCGGGCGGGTCATGGGCCCGAGCGATCAGCGAGACCGAGCGAGTCGTGATGGGCCGGCTCCGCGGGCCCGGGATCCGGCTCCGCGAGCTCCGGTTCTGGCTCCGCGAGCTCCGGTTCCGGCGGGGCGAGGACGTGCCCCGGCTCGGCGAGGACGTGCCCCGGTGCGGCCCCCGGGTCGGCGGGCTCGTCGGCGCCGCCGGGGGTGGCCGGCAGGGTGAAGGTGAAGGTGGAGCCGCCGCCCGCGTTGTTGACCGCCGAGATGCGGCCCCCCAGGCGCTCCACGATGCTGCGGCTGATGGCGAGGCCGAGCCCGGAGCCCCCCTTCTCGCGGGAGTCCGAGGAGTCCACCTGCTCGAACCGGGCGAAGATCTGGTCCAGCTTGTCCTCGGGGATGCCCCGGCCGCGGTCGGCCACGTCGAAGGTGACGAAGGCGCCGCGCTGCCGGGCCACCACCAGCACCGTTCCGCCGGGGTTGGAGAACTTGATCGCGTTGCCGACGACGTTGATCAGCGTCTGCACCGCCCGGTCGGCGTCGGTCCGGACCCGTCCCTGGACGTCGGTGACGACCTTCACCCGGGCCTCGCCGGCCAGCACCAGGAGCTGGGCCACGGCCGCGTCCACCAGCGACTGCGCGGTGTGGTCGGCGATGTCGAGGGGGATGACCCCGGACTCCATCCGCTCGATGTCGAGGATGTCGTTGATCAACCGGGTCAACCGGTCGGTGCTGCTGAGGGCGATGTCGACCATCCGGGTGGCCGGCGGGGTCAGGGGACCGAGGGCGCCGCCGCTGACCAGGCCCAGGGAGCCGCGGATGGCGGTCAGCGGGGTGCGCAGCTCGTGGCTGACCATCGATACGAACTCGCTCTTGAGCCGGTCGACCTCGCGCCGCTGGGTCACGTCCCGGAAGACCACCACCGCCCCGAGCGGGGCCCGACCGGCCTCCAGCAGGGGGGTGGCCGTCACCTCGACCGGGATCTCGCGGCCGTCAGCGCGCAGATAGGTGTCCTCCTCCGCGTTGGTGACGACGGCGTCCCGGATGGCCTCGGTGATGTAGCAGGACTCCACGGGGTACGGAGTGCCGTCGGGGCGGTTTCCGTGGAAGACCGCGTGCGCCGGCCGCCCGATCAGCTCCCGGGCCGTGCAGCCCAGCGCCTGGGCGGCGGCCGGGTTGACGAAGGTCACCAGCCCGGTCTCGTCCACCCCGTAGATGCCGTCCCCGACCGAGTTCACCAGCAGGTCCGACTGCTGGGTCACCTGCCGCAGCGACCGGTTGCGGTCCAGCACCCGCCGTTCCAGGGTCCGTCGCAAGGTCTCGTTGTCCACGATCAGGGCGATCTGGCGGGCCACCATGGCCAGCAGCACAGCCAGCCAGACGACCGCGTACGGCAGCCCGAGCCGGCCCGACAGGGCCACCGAGGCGGTGAGGGTGGCGGCGACGAGGAAGAGGGTGACGACGACGACGGTGCCCGGCACCGCGGAGACCTCCACCTCGACGCTCGGCGCGTCACTGGAGGCGACCCGGGTCCCCGGGTTGGCGAAGGCGAGCGCGACCAGGACGTAGCCGGTGATCCAGCCGAGGTCGACCAGGGAGCCGAACTGGAAGAGTCGCCCCTGGGCGACGATGGCGGCGTACGCGAAGTCAGACACCGCGTAGCCGCAGAAGCCGACGGCGGTCAGAGCCAGCACCGGACGCTCAGCCGGGCTGCTCCGGACGACCAGCAGGGTGGCGAAGGTGGCGATGACGACGTCGAAGACGGGGATCAGCAAGACGGTGGGGGCCGGGGCGCTCGGCTCGGCGTTCAGGAGGGCGGGGAAGAAGACGCTGCTGCCGAACAGCAGGAAGCAGCCGCCGATCACGATGCCGTCCAGCACCATCCGGAGCAGGTCGGTGCCGCGGCGCCGGGCCAGCGGGAACACCGCGAATCCCATCACGCCCACGCCCAGGGCGACGAGCAGGGCGAGGTTGGCCGCGGCGCGGATCGTGCGGCCCGTGTCCACCGACAGCAGGTTGGACAGGGCCCCGATCAGGACGCAACCGGTGAAGAGCAGCCAGGCCAGCCGGCGGCGACCGTCACTGCGTCGGGAGCGGCCGAAGAACTGGGTTGCGAGGATCAGGCCACCGAGGACCAGAGCGGTGGCACTGGCGGTGAGGCGGACCGGGTGCTGCACACCGCTGGTCAGCAGGAGCGCGAACGCCACCACGACGAGGGCTCCTACGGCCCACGTCCGACGGAATCGCCAAGCCCCCGTTACTTGGGGACCGAGCAGTCCCTTCATGCTGAGACGCTATCACCCAGAACCTGCGTACCATGGCCGCAAGACATCGGGCTCGGGCGGGGCCTCGTGCGTCAGCCCTGGCAGCGGGGTGGGCGTCGGGCGCTCGATCGGCCGCGGCGGAGGGCGCGCCGGGCCGCGGGTCCGCGTCGAGACCGGAGGGACGGGTCGAGGGCGCAGCGAACGGAAGGGGGCGACGGTGCACCGGAGGTCGCGGCAGCCGTGAGCGTGGTTCGCCACGTCCTGGTCGTGGACGACGACGACCTGTTGGCCGAGGTCGCTCGGGCCGCTCTGGAGCTCGTCGCAGGATGGCAGGTCACCACCGCCGGTTCCGGCGCGCAGGCTCAGCTGCTCGCGGTGTCCGCTCGCCCCGACGTCGTCCTCCTCGACGTGATGATGCCGGGCCAGGACGGACCGGCCACGGCCCTCGCCATCCGCAGCAACCCGGACTCGGCCGAGGTGCCCATCATCTTCCTGACGGCGAAGTCCCACCCCGAGGAGGAGAACCACCGATGGAGGCATCTTGCGCTCGCCGGTGTAATACCGAAGCCCTTCGACCCGATGACCCTGTCGGCACACATGGCGAGGATTCTGGGGTGGTCGGGGTGAGTGCACAGCTGCAAGCGGGCGGGAGTCCCGCCGACAGTGTGGGGGCGGTGGTCAGGCTGATCGGGGAGCACGCCCGAGAGGTCAACCAGCGACGGGCCGCAGACATCGCGGCCGCGCTGGCCCGAGACATCCGGGAGCCCCTCCAGCCGGCGGAGCTGACCGAGCTGGCCGACCTGGCCCACCAGGTGGCGGGCTCGGCGGGGACCTTCGGCTTCGCCGACGCCTCGGGGCTGGCTTCCAGCATCGAGCGGATGCTCGCCGAGAGCGCGCTGGGCCAGGTCACCCGGCTCCGGGCGACACAGCTCCGGACGGCCCAGGTCCGCGTACGCCGGCTGTGCGAGCAGCTCGCGGCGGAGCCCGACTACGACTACCCGGACTCCGGCGACGAGCACGGGACGGACGCCTTCTCAGCGGGAGTAGGCCTGGCCGACCCTCGCGACGTTCCGGTCTGAGCCCTTGTGCAGTAGCCGGGCGGCCACCACCCCGCCCACGGCGCCGCCGAGATGCGCCTGCCAGCTGACCCCGGCGGCACCCGGCAGCACCCCCCAGATCAGGCTGCCGTAGGCCAGCAGCACCAGGAGGGCCACCACCACCTGTCCGGGGCGTCGGGAGTAGAGGCCCCGGGCGAGCAGGTAGGTGAGCCAGCCGAAGATCAGCCCGCTCGCACCGAGGACGATCGTGTCGGCGGGGGTCAGGAACCAGGCCGACAGGCCCGACGCCACGACGCTGATCAGGGTGGACCACAGCCAGCGGGCGACGCCGCCGAGCAGCACCAGGAAGCCGAGCACGAAGAACGGCAGCGAGTTGCTGGCCAGGTGGTCCCAGCCCGCGTGCAGCAGCGGCGCGGTGAAGATCTCGGGCAGCCCGTCGAGCTCGCGCGCGTGGATGCCGTAGGAGTCGAGCTGGTGCCCGCCGGCCTGGTCCAGAGCCTCCAGGACCCAGAGCCCGGCAAGCAGCAGACCCATGACCAGGGCTGCGCCCAGGACCGACACGGTCCGTCGTTCCTGCATCAGCTGCTCCCTCCACCGGCCCACCGCGGGTCGTCTGCTCCAGGGTCCCTGCCGAATCAAGCCCTGCCGAATCAAGCCCTGCCGGATCAAGCCCTGCCGGATCGGCCCGCTCGGGGCGTGCGCCGCCGGGCCCGCGGCCGTGGCTACTCCGCGGGCTGCAACCGCAGGGTCAGGTGCGAGCTCCGGGCCTCACCGGGCTCGACCCAGACGGTGGTGCCCGACACCCGACGGGCGTCGTGCAGGCCGTGCGCGGGCCAGCTGCTGCACGGGCTGAGGGCGAGGAAGTAGCCGCCCGAGAACCAGGGGAAGCCCTCCTGGCCGCCCGCCTCGAGCTCGTACCAGAGGAAGGGCCAGGCCGCCGCGTCCCACTCGAGGTCGACGACCAGACCGGAGCCGGGGCGGCTCAGCCGGGCCCACGGTCGGTCGAAGTCGCTCAGGTAGCCCCGGCGGGTCTCCCCGGCCCCGGCGGCCGGGACGC
>JAOPXW010000414.1 GCA_025964935.1 Friedmanniella sp.
CCGGGACGGCCGGCGGGCTGCGGCACGGGGCCGCGGGCCGGCTTGCGGGTGGAGGAGTCGCCTCCGGCGAGCTTCTCCTTGAGGCGCCGTTCGACCGGGGCCTCCACGGTGGAGGACGCCGAACGGACGAACTCGCCCATGTCCTTCAACATCGTCAGAACTGTCTTGCTTTCGACTCCGAGCTCTTTTGCCAGCTCGTAGACACGGACCTTTGCCACTGCTCTCCTTGATGGCGGCCCGCGTCGCGGTTCGAAACGGACCAGTTAGTTGTTGTGCATGCTCATTGAGGGAATCTCATCGAGTGGTCATGAGCGTGAAGCCCACTTTCTGGTTCGACGCCCGCCTCGGCGGCGGGCACTTGAGAGTCATCGGGTCCGAGAGTGGACCGACACAGGGACAAACTCTATGCCTTGGCGCCCCATTCGTCTAAGCGAGGACCGGTGGGGCGGCCCGTGGGGCCACCGGGTCGACACCGGAGCCGACCGCGGAGGGAAGCTCCGCCCAGGCCCGGAGCACCTGGTCCGGGTCGAGCGCGGTGACCTTCAGCGCCCGGCCCAGGGACCGGCGCTTGACTGCGAGCTCCAGGCAGCCCGACCCTCCGTGCAGGTAGGCCCCGCGGCCGGGGTGCCGCTGGCGGGGGTCGGGCACCACCGCCCCGTCCCGCCAGACCAGCCGGACCAGGTCCGCCTTGGGCCCGCGACGCCGGCAGCCCACACAGGTACGGACGGGGCTGGACATGGCGTCCACCTTAGCGAACCGCCCGAGCCCGGGGCCGGCACCGCAGCCCGGCCCCGGGGCTCGGCGGGCCTCAGACGGCCCGCCCCGTGCGCCTCAGACGGCCGGGGTCTCCTCGGCGGGGACGGCCGTGTCGGAGCGGATGTCGATCCGCCAGCCGGTCAGCCGGGCGGCCAGCCGGGCGTTCTGGCCCTCCCGCCCGATCGCCAGCGACAGCTGGTAGTCGGGGACGACGACGCGGGCGGCGCGGGCGTTCTCGTCCACGACGGTGACCGAGGTGACCTTGGAGGGCGACAGCGCCTGCCCGACGAAGGTGGCCGGGTCGGCGGACCAGTCGATGATGTCGATCTTCTCGCCGTTGAGCTCGGTCATCACGGACCGGACCCGCTGGCCCATCGGGCCGATGCAGGCACCCTTGGCGCTGACATCGCGGTTGTGGCTCACCACCGCGATCTTGCTGCGGTGGCCGGCCTCTCGGGCCACGGCCTTGATCTCCACGGTGCCGTCGGCGATCTCGGGCACCTCGAGGGCGAAGAGCCGCTCGACCAGGCCCGGGTGGGTGCGGGATACGACCACCTGCGGCCCGCGCAGCTCGCGCCGGACGGCGACGACGTAGACGCGGATCCGGTTGCCGTGCCGGTAGGTCTCACCGGGCACCTGCTCGGCCAGCGGCATGATCGCCTCGATCTTGCCGAGGTCGACCAGCACGGTGCGGGTGTCCTTGTTCTGCTGGACCACACCCGAGACGATGTCGCCCTCGACCCCGGCGAAGTGGCCGAACTTGATCTCGTCCTCGGCGTCCCGCAGCCGCTGCATGATGACCTGGCGCGCGGTCGAGGCAGCGACCCGGCCGAAGCCCTCGGGGGTGTTGTCGTACTCCCCGATCTTGTTACCCTCCCCGTCGAGCTCGGGCACCATCACGGCCACGTGGCCGGACTTGCGGTTGAGCTCGACCCGCGCGCCGGGCACGGAGCCCTCGGTGCGGTCGTACGCGGTGTAGAGCGCCTCCTCGATCGCGCTCACGAGCACGTCGAAGGGCAGGTCCTTCTCTCGCTCCATCAGGCGGAGCACGGAGATGTCGATGTCCATCAGACATCCTCACTTTCAGATGATGACGGGCGGTTGAGCTCGACCTGGACCAGGGCCTTCTTGACCTCGGCGAAGGGCACCTCGTGCGGGGTGCCGTCGACGTCGAGGGTCACCGCTTCCTCGGTGCTGTCCAGGATGCGGCCGGTGAGGCTCTCCCCGGCGTTGGTGCTGACCTCGACCAGGCGGCCGACGTTGCGGCGCCAGTGCCGCGGCAGCTCCAGCGGGCGGCTGACCCCCCGGGAGGTGACCTCCAGGGTGTACGCGGCACTGCCGTCCACCCCGGAGGTGTCCAGCTCGAGGGAGCACGCCTTGGCGGCGGCGGCGATGTCGTCCAGCAGGGGTCCGCGGCCTTCGGGACCTTCTCCGTCCACGACCACGCGGAGCAGCCGGCGCTTGCCGGCGGGGATCACCTCGACGACCTCCAGCTCCAGGTCGAACTGGGCCAGGATCGGAGTCAGCACACCGGCGATCTGGTTGTCCTTCATCAGTGTCCTTCGATTCGGTTGTGACGAGCAGTTGTCTGCGCGGCAGGAGCGCGTCTAGCGAGCATACCGGCCCGCTGAGGTAGCGTCGCCGCGTGCCCGGACCCTCGACCCCCGCGTCGGGGGCCGGGTCTGTCCCGCGGCGGACCTGGGCCCGCCGGGACGTCCTCACCCTGGGCGCGCTGTCCCTGCTCGGGTCGGTGGCCGGCTGCACCCCGAGCACCCCCGTCATCACCGGGCCGACCCGGGGAACCGCCTCCCCCTCCGCGTCGTCCCCGTCGGCCGCGGGCCCGGCGGCCTCGACGCTGCGGCTCGCGGCGGCGGAGCGGAGCCTCGGCGACCTGGCCGGAGCGATCCTCACCGGACCGCACCGCCGGGACCTGTCGAGCCGCCAGCGGGCTTTCCTCGCCTGGCTCGTCCCGGTGCACGCCGAGCACGCGGCGGCCCTCGACGCCCCCGACCCCGGGAGCCGGCCGCCGACGCCGCCCGCCACCGTCGGGACGACACCGTCGGCGGGCGCGCTCAGCCTGGCCGCCGCCCTGCGCCGGCTGGCCGAAG
>JAOPXW010000399.1 GCA_025964935.1 Friedmanniella sp.
ACCTCCTCCGACACCGCCACCGAGGGGCTGGGCATCCGCCGGGCCTGGTCGCCGTCGGCTCGCACGTCGGACTCACCACCCGCCAGCTCGACCG
The DNA here is from genome assembly GCA_025964935.1 of Friedmanniella sp. Classification (GTDB taxonomy): domain Bacteria; phylum Actinomycetota; class Actinomycetes; order Propionibacteriales; family Propionibacteriaceae; genus Microlunatus. The sequence goes on from JAOPXW010000399.1 coordinate 95, forward strand.
GCTCCGGGCCACCACCGCCATCACCGAGCTGGAGCTGGACGTGCCCACCCTGCTCGAGCCGGGCGCGTACGCCGCGCACGTCCGGGAGGTCGCGGACCGGGCCGTGAGCGCGCTGACGACCTCCGCGGCGGCCGGGGACGTGGTCATCCGCACCAGCCGGACCCTGGTCACCGGGTCCGACGCCGTCGACAGCCTGACCATCGCCCGGACCGTCAGCGGCGCACTGGTGGCCACGGTGCAGGCCGTGGTCGCGCAGGTGCGGCCCGCGTTCGTGCTGGCCAAGGGCGGGATCACCTCCTCCGACACCGCCACCGAGGGGCTGGGCATCCGCCGGGCCTGGTCGCGCGGCACCATGCTGCCGGGGATCGTGTCGCTCTGGGAGCCCGTCGCCGGACCCGCCCAGGGCATCCCGTACGTCGTGTTCGCGGGCAACGTCGGCGACGACGACGCCCTGGCCACCGTCGTGGCCACGCTGCACCAGGTCTGACCCCCGTACGCCCCACCACCGTCCCCGGACCGGAAGAGAGATCGTCATGAGCCAGCCCCTCCCGCACGTCGCCGTGATCGGCCTGGGGGCCATGGGCCTGCCCATGGCCACCCACCTCGCCCGCACCTTCGCGGTCAACGGCTTCGACCCGTACGGCCCCCGGCGCGACCTGGCGACCGAAGCCGGCATCCGGGCCGAGGCCACCCCGGGAGCCGCCTGCACCGGGGCCGACGTCGCCCTGCTCGCCGTCCGCGACCAGGCCCAGGCCGAGACCGCCCTCTTCGCGGCCGACGGGGTGCTGAGCACTCTGCGAGCCGAGGCCCCGGTCATCCTGACCAGCACGGTCGGACCCGAGGCCGCCCGGGACCTCGCCGCCCGGCTCGCAGCCGCCGGCCACCCCCTGGTCGACGCCCCCATCAGCGGTGGGCCGGTCCGCGCCGGCCAGGGCGACCTGCTGATCGTCGTCGGGGCCGCCCCGGAGACGCTGGCCACGGTCGCCCCGGTGCTGGACGCCCTCGCCTCGACTCTCACGGTCGTCGGGCCCCGGCCCGGTGACGGACAGGCCCTCAAGACCATCAACCAGCTGCTGGCGGGGGTGCACATCGCGGCCGCGGCCGAGGCGATCGCGCTGGCCCGCGGGCTGGGGCTGGACCCCGAGGTGGTCATCGGGGCGCTGTCCCAGGGCGCGGCCGGCTCGTTCATGTTCGCCGACCGGGGGCCGCGGATGGTGCAGGCCTACGCCGGCGGCGCCGAGGTCAAGTCGCGGGTGGACATCTTCGTGAAGGACATGGGCATCGTCACCTCGGTGGGGCGCGAGTCGCACGTCCCCCTGCCGCTTGCCGCAGCCGCCCAGCAGCTCTACCTGATCGCCGAGGCGGCGGGTCTGGGCGCCCAGGACGACTCCAGCGTGGTCACCGTCCTCTCCCCCGTCACCCGCGACGAGCAGGGGTCGTGAGGCGTGGCCCACGGGTGGTCCCGGACCCGGTCGGGTCGCGGTCCGGCGCCGGCTCGGACCGGCCCTCGAGCGGGCACGCCGAGTAGACTCGGCTCCTGATGAGGACTCCTCCCGGCTTCGCCGCCGACCCAGGTGCCACCGCCGGCGCCGCCTCGGTGGTGCAGCGTCGGGTGCTGCGGGACGGCGTCTACGACGCGATCCTGGAGATGCTGCTGGACGGCCGGGCCACACCCGGCACCTCGCTGGCCATCGACGGGCTGGCCCGCCAGCTCGGCGTCTCCCCCACCCCGATCCGCGAGGCGCTCGGCCAGCTGGAGCACACCGGCCTGGTCACCCGAGCCGCGCTCAAGGGCTACCGGGTGTCCCCGCCGCTCAGCCCGGACAAGATGGCCGAGCTGATGGATGCCCGCGCCGTGATCGAGGTGGCGGCCGCCCGACGGGCGGTCCCGGTCGAGCCCGCGGTCGTGGCCGAGCTCGAACGGGCCCACGACGAGCACCGACGGGCCGCGGTCGCCGTCCGCACGATGGCGCAGGACCATCCCGGGCAGCCGGAGTGGTCGACCCTGCGGGAGTACTACACCCGTGACTGGGCCTTCCACCTGATCCTGCTCCGGCACTGCCACAACGGCTATCTGCTCGACCTCGCCGAGGGCCTGTCGCCCTACGTCCACCGGCTCCGCCAGTCCATGCACTTCGGGGCGATCGACGTGGAGCAGGCGGTCGGGGAGCACGCGGCCATCCTCGCCGCGGTCCGGTCGGGCGACCCCACCGCCGCCGCCGACGCCATGGCCGGCCACCTCACCAGGGTCAGGTCCCGGGCGCTGGCCGACGGCTGAGCCGCGGTCGCGCGGCCGGCCACGCCAGGCCCCAGCGAGGTTGGCCGTCCGGGCAGGCCCGGGCAGGTCAGGTCAGGTCAGCCGACGCCGGCCTCGTCGGCCGCGGCGATCCGCTCGGTCTGGCGGTGCATGCTGGCGCTGAGCCGGCGGAGCATCTCGCCGACCTGGGCCCGGTCCTCCTCGGCGAAGTCCTCCAGGGCCCGGCCCATCCAGACGTCGCTCTGCCGGAGCACCGACTCGCCGCGCTCGGTCAGCACCACCGTCGTGCGCCGGCGGTCGTGCGGGTGCGGCTCGCGGACCACGAACCCGCCCAGCACCAGCCGGTCGACCAGACCCGAGATCGCCGCGGGCGACATCTCGAGGGCCCCGACGAGGTTGGTGTGACCCATCGGCCCGGCGACCCGCAGATAGCTGAGGGCCTGGGTGTCGACCGCGCCGAGCCCGAAGTGGCCCGCGACGGCTCGCCGGTAGCCCTCGAAGGCCAGCACGGTCTCCCGCAGGGACTGGATGAGCGACTGGTCCATACCGACCTTTCCGGGGACGAAGGTTCGCCGACTCTAGCACTCGTTCGTTTCCTAAAGGACCTCGGTGGTCGGCGTGGTCAACGCGGGCAGCTGGGCTCCGATGGCCTCGCCGACCCGCTCCAGGAGCGTCCCCGCCTCGGCCATGCACCGGCTCACGTCCGGCTGCAGATCGGTCAGGGCGTAGGTGCGGACGAAGCCCGCTGCTGCCGTCTCGGCCTGCCCCAGCGTCGTCCGGCCGCAGACCGCCACCACGGGACGACCGGCGGAGCGGGCCATCCGCGCCACGCCCAGCGGGGTCTTGCCGCCCAGGCTCTGCCGGTCGAGGCTCCCCTCGCCGGTCACGACCAGGTCGGCCCGCCGGGTCCTCGCGGCCAGCCCGACCAGCTCCAGAACGAGGTCGATGCCGGGCACCGGCTCGGCCCGCAGCACCGCCAGGGCCGCGTAGCCCAGTCCCCCGGCCGCTCCCGCACCGGCCGCCTCCGCCGCGTCGCCCGCCGCCGGACCCAGGCTGTCGACCAGGGCGTCTCGCAGCCGGGTGAGTCCCGCGTCCAGGGTCGCCACCTCGGCCGCGCCGGCCCCCTTCTGTGGGCCGAACACCGCCGCCGCCCCGTCGGGACCGAGCAGCGGGTTGGTGACGTCGGCCGCCAGCACGAACCGCGTACGCCGCAGGCGCGGGTCCAGCTGACCCAGGTCGACCCGGTCCAGGCGGGTCAGACCGCCCCCGCCGTCGGGGACGAGCCGGCCGTCACGGTCCAGCAGCCGCGCTCCGAGGGCCGCCAGCAGACCGGCCCCGCCGTCGGTGCTGGCGCTGCCACCGATGCCCAGCACGATGACGGTGGCCCCGGCGTCCAACGCGGCGACGACCAGCTCGCCGGTGCCGCGGCTGGAGGCGGCGAGGGGGTCCAGCCTCGGCTCGCCCCGCGGACCCCGGGTCAGCTGACCCAGACCGGAGGCCTGGGCCATCTCGACCACCGCGATGCGGTCGCCGGCCACCGTACGGCCGGGCCACCCCCGCTCACCGAGGGCGAACCGGGCGGGCACGGGCCGGCCGGTGGGACCACTGACCGTCGCCTCGACCGCGGCGAACCCGCTCTGCACGGCCGCGTCCACCGTGCCCTCGCCGCCGTCGGCGACCGGCTGGAGCTCGATCTCCACCGCCGGGGCCGACCGTCGGATGCCGGCGGCCAGCCGCTCCGCCACCTCGGCGGCCTCCAGCGACCCCTTGAACTTGTCGGGCGCGATCAGGATGCGCACGGGCCACCGTCCTCCCTCGCGGCGGGAGCGCCGTCGCGCCTGCCGGTCAGACCACGGTAAAGGCCGCCCGAAAGCGCGCCAACGCCACCTCGCTGTCGCCGCTGGCCCACGCCTCCAGCCCCACCACGCCGCGGTAGCCGACCTCCTCCAGCGCCCGAGCGAGCGCCGGGTGGTTGATCTCACCGGTACCCGGTTCGCAGCGACCGGGGACATCGGCCACCTGGACCTCACCGATCATCGGCGCGCACCGCCGGATCAGCTCCACCAGGTTCCCCTCCCCGATCTGGGCGTGGTAGAGATCCAGCATCAGCCGCAGGTGGGGGTTGTCCACCGACTCGACCAGGGCCAGGGTGTCCGCGGCCCGGGCGAACGGGGTGCCCGGGTGGTCCACGGCGGTGTTGAGGTTCTCCAGGCAGAAGGTCAGCCCGTGCCGGGCGCCGAGGTCAGCCAGCCGGGAGAGGGTCCCGCGGGCCTTGAGCCACATGGCGCCGGTGACGACCTCGACCGGCTTGAGGGGCAGGCCCCGTCCGTCCAGCCCGGTGCCGTGCAGGTTGAGCCGCGGGATGTTGAGCCGCTGCGCGACCGGGATGGACAGCTCGGCGGTCCGCAGCAGCTCGTCGGCCCCGTCGGGATCGATCAGGTCGCCGGTCACGTAACCGGTCATGGAGGAGAAGGTGGCCCCGGTCCTGGCCAGGGCCGCGATGTCGTGTCGGGTCCAGTCCCAGATCTCGACCAGGAAGCCGAGGTCGTCGATCCGGCGGACCCGCTCGGCGACGGGCAGGTCGGTGAAGATCATCTCGGCGCAGGCGGCCAGCCCGAAGGCGCCCATCACCGCACCCCGGGGCGGGCCGCCGCGGTCATTGTCGCGACGGCGACCGGTGCGTGCTGCCGGACCGACTCGATGCAGGCCAGCGCCACCACCAGGGCACGACGCGCGTCGTGACCGGTCACCGCGGGCTCGCGACCCTCCCGTACGGCGGAGACGAACTCCGCCAGCTCCGCGACGTAGGACTCACCGAGCAGCTCGACGTCCCCGCGCGCCGTGCCCTGGTGCAGACCGCCCGCGTCCCGCAGCACCATCGCGTTGCTGCGTCCGTCGCCGGCGGTGACCATGCCCGCGGAGCCGAACACCTCGGCGCGGACGTCGTAGCCGTACGCGGCGGAGAAGCTGGCCTCGGCCACGGCGCGGGCGCCGTTGTCGAAGGTGATGACCACGACCGCGGTGTCGAGCAGGCCGGACGCCTTGTGGTCCGGAGCCACCAGGGCGTCGGCGGTGGCGTACACCTCGACCGGCTCGGCACCCGGGTTGAGCCACGCGACGGTGTCGAAGTCGTGGATCAGGGTCTGCAGGAAGATCGTCCAGGGCGGAACCCCGGCGGGGTTGGCCAGGCCCGGGTCGCGGGTCAGCGACCGGATCAGCTGGGGGGTGCCGACGGCACCGGCCACCACCGCGTCGTGCGCGGCCCGGAAGTCGACGGCGAAGCGTCGGTTGAAGCCGATCTGCAACGGCACATCGGCGGCGGCCACCGCACCCAGGGCCCGGTCCAGGTCGGGCAGGGTCAGCGAGGCGGGCTTCTCGCAGAAGATCGGCTTGCCGGCGGTCGCGGCAGCGACGATCAGCTCGGTGTGCGCGTCCGAGGACGCCGTGATGACCACGGCGTCCACCCGAGGATCACCGATCAGGTCCAGTGGGTCGGTGACCGAGCGGGCACCGTAGCGCTGCGCCAGAGCCTGGCCGGCCTCGGGCCGGGGATCGGCCACCACGGCCAGCCGGGCTCGCGGCACCCGTTCGGCCAAAATCCGCGCATGCGAGGCCCCGATCCTTCCCGCTCCGATCAGTCCCACGGTGATCTCGGTCTGCGGCTGGCTCACGGTGCCCCCCTCGTTGTGGCTAGAGCGCTCTAGTCTTCCCTCGGCGGCCGGGCATGTCAAGACATGTGCGTCCCGGGGTAGCGCGCTCTAGGATGAGGACGACCGCTACCCGGGAGACCCCATGACCAGCAGGCCCGAGAGTGCACGCGCCGGGCGCCCGGCCACCATGAGCGACGTCGCCGCGCGGGCGCGGGTGTCGCGCGCGCTGGTCTCCATCGTGTTCCGCGATCAGCCCGGAGCGAGCCAGGCGACCCGGGAGCGCGTCCGGCAGGCGGCGCGGGAGCTCGGCTACGCCCCCGACCAGCGCGCCCGGCTGCTGAGCCGGCGCCGCAGCGGCCTGCTGGGGGTCCAGTTCGCCGTCGAGCATCCCTTCCACGGGGAGCTGGTCGAGGCGCTCTACACGGCCGCCGAGGCCCGGGGCTACGAGCTCGCCCTGAGCGCTGTGGCCCCGAGCCGGGACGAGGAGCGGGCCGTGGCCTCGCTCCTCGCCTACCGCTGCGAAGCCCTGATCCTGCTCGGTCCCACGGCACCGGACGGCCGGCTGGACGCCTTGGGGCAGCAGGTCCCGCTGGTCGTCGTCGCCCGCAACCTCCGGACCGAGCAGGCCGAGGTGGTCCGAACCGACGACGAGGACGGAGCCCGGCAGGCCACCCAGCACCTGCTCGCCCTGGGTCACACCCGGATCGTGCAGGTGGACGGCGGCGGTGCGCCGGGCTCCGCTGAGCGACGCCGGGGCTACCGGGCGGCCATGGAGCGGGCCGGACTCGCCACCCAGGTGCGGGTGCTGACCGGTGGTCCGACCGAGCGGGACGGTCTCGACGCCTTCGTGCGACTGGCGGCTGAGCCTGCGGACCCCCAGGGGCCGCGTCGGCCGTCCGCGGTCGTGGCGTTCAACGACCGCTGCGCGCTCGGCGTCCTCCAGGCGGCCACCCAGGCCGGGCTGCAGGTTCCGACGGACCTGTCGGTGGTCGGCTACGACGACAGCCGGATGGCGACCCTCCCGTGGGTGGACCTGACCACGGTGCGACAGGACGTGGCCGAGCTCGCCACCCTGGCCGTGGCGCGGGCCGTCGCCCGGATCGAGGGCCCTCCCGGGGCTGCATCCCTCCTGACCCCACCGCGGCTCGTCGTCCGCGGCAGCACCGGGCCGGTGCCCCGCCCCGCCTGAGCCGCCGACCGGCGAACGCCCCCCGGTCAGCGGGCTGACGCCGCCCCGGTGGCTGCGGTGTCGGCGTGCTCGCGCCCGGGGTACTCCGGGGCGAGCGGGGTGTTGCCCAGGATCAGGTCGGCCGCCTTCTCGGCGACCATCATGACCGGCGCGTACGTCTGGGCGTTGGTGACCGAGGGGAACACCGAGGCGTCGACGACCCGCAGTCCCTCCAAACCGTGCACCCGCATCGTGGCGGGGTCGACGACGTCGGTCTCCCCCAGGCCCATCCGGCAGGTCGTGGTCGGGTGCAGCCCGGTCTGGCCCTTGGCCGCCACCCAGGCCAGGATTTCCTCGTCGGTCTGGACCGACGGGCCGGGGACGACCTCGCCGCCGTCGTAGGGCCCGAAGGCCGCCTGGTCGAGCAGCTCGCGGCCGAGCCGGATGGCCCGCACCCAGTCCTGCCGGTCGCGCTCGTTGTTGAGGTAGTTCATCTGGATGGCGGGGTGCACCGTCGGGTCGGCCGAGACGATCTTGACGGTGCCCCGGGAGTGGGCCGCCATCGTGCCGACGTGCAGCTGGTAGCCGTGGCCCTGGACCTGGAGGTCGGGGTCGAAGGCCATGGCCATCGCCGCGAAGACCAGGATGATGTCGGGGAACGGGGCGTCCTCGTGACTCTTGACGAAGCCGGCCGCCTCGAACATGTTGCTGGTGGCCTCGCCCTTGCCCAGCAGCCACTTCAGCCCCATCACCGGCCAGTTGAGCTTGTTCTTCATGCCGATGGCGGTGATGGGCTGGGTGCAGGCGTGCTGGACCTGGACGGCCAGGTGGTCCTCCAGGTTCTCCCCCACACCCGGCAGGTTGATGACGGAGCTGATGCCGAGGGCTTCCAGCTCGGCGGCGTTGCCCACCCCGGACAGCTGGAGCAGCTGCGGGGTGTTGAAGCTGCCCCCGGAGAGGATGACCTCGGCGGCCCGGACCTCGACCTCAGCCCCGTCCTTGCCGCGGTAGGCCACCCCGACGGCGCGCTGCCCGTCGAAGAGGACCCGAGTCACGAGGGTCTTGGTCCGGACCGTCAGGTTGCGCCGGGAGCGGACCGGCCGCAGGTAGGCCTGGGCCGAGGAGCGACGCCGACCGTGGTGGATGAAGCGCTCGAAGGCGGTGAACCCCTCCTGCTGAGCGCCGTTGAAGTCCTTGGTCAGCTGGTACCCAGCCTGCTGGGCCGCGGTGAAGAAGGTGTCGAACAGAGGGTTCGCCACCGCCGCACGGGTCAGGATGTGCGGGCCCTGGTCGCCGCGGTAGCCGTCGCTCCCGAACGCCTGCGAGGTCTCGACCCGCTTGAAGTAGGGCAGGCAGTGGGCGCTGTCCCAGTCCTGAAGGCCGGGGCCGGAGGCGGCCCAGCGGTCGAAGTTGGCCGGGTGACCCCGCATGAAGTTCATCGCGTTGATGCTGCCGGAGCCACCGAGCAGCTTGCCGCGCGGATGGTCCATCCGGCGGCCGTTCATGAACGGCTCGGGCTCGGACACGTACTTCCAGTTGTGCCGGTCGCTGGCGATGGCCAGCCCCATGGCGGCCGGCATGTGGGTGAAGAGGTCCCACGGCGGGTCGGACTTGCCCGCCTCCAGCATCAGGACCTGGTTCGCCGGGTCGGCGCTCAGGCGCGACGCCAGAGCGCAACCAGCGGCTCCACCCCCGACGATGAGGAAGTCGTACTGGTCAGGCACCGGGCCAAGCCTCCAAGGACACGGGACAGCGCGGTCAACGGCGTGGCGGAGCCAGGCGCAGGTGCTGCCGGCCCACAGGCTACGTCGATAGCCACGTGATCGTTCCCCTGTCCGGCAGAACCACCCTTTGGGGGGGCATCGGGTTGGTCACACCCTCGACAGGCCGAGCCCCGGGGTGTATCACGGAGCCACGGCTGTCGCGACGGGGGGAGCGCATGAACGACGAGCGGCGGGTGATGAACCGGGTCGTGGAGCAGGCGAACGACTTCCTCACCGGGCTCGGCTCCCGTCCCGTGTGCGCCAGCCGCGACGTCGACCAGGTGGCCGCGGTCCTGGGCGGACCGCTGGGGGACGGGAAGGACCCGGTCCAGGTTCTCGACGAGCTGGTGGCCGGAGCCGGACCGGGCCTGGTCGCGACGCCGTCGGGGCGCTTCTTCGGGTGGGTCATCGGCGGTGTGCTGCCCGCCGCGCTCGGGGCGGACTGGCTCACCTCGGTCTGGGACCAGAACGCCGGGCTGCTGGCCAGCTCCCCGGCGGCGGCCGCCGCGGAGCGGGTGGCCGGCGGCTGGCTGCTGGACCTCCTCGGGCTGCCGGCAGACGGCGCGGTCGGCTTCGTCACGGGCGCCATGATGGCCAACTTCACCTGTCTGGCCGCCGCGCGGCACGCGGTCCTCGCCCGGGTCGGCTGGGACGTCGAACGGGACGGCCTGGCCGGGGCCCCACCGCTGACCGTCGTCGTGGGGGCCGAGCGGCACGACACCGTCGACGTCGCCCTCCGCTTCCTCGGTCTGGGACCCGGCCGCAGCCGGGTGGTCCCGGCCGACGACCAGGGCCGGCTGCGACTCGACCTCCTGGCCGAGGTCCTGGACGACCTCGACCCGGGGCCGCTGGTCGTGTGCCTGCAGGCCGGGAACGTCAACAGCGGTGCCTTCGACCCCCTGGGGCCGGCCATCGACCTGGTCCACCGCTTCGGCGGCTGGGTTCACGTCGACGGCGCGTTCGGTCTCTGGGCCGCGGCATCCCCCGCCCTCGCCTCCCTGACCGACGGGCTGCAGCGCGCCGACTCCTGGGCCACCGACGCCCACAAGACGCTGAACGTGCCCTACGACAGCGGGATCGCGGTCGTGGCGGACGCCGGGGCGGCGTACGCGGCGATGGGGGTGCACGCCGCCTACCTCATCCAGGACGAGCGACCCGACCCGCTGGCCACCGTGCCCGAGTTCTCCCGCCGCGCCCGCGGCTTCGCCGTCTGGGCGGGGCTGCGGTCCCTGGGCCACCGGGGTGTGGTCGAACTGGTGGAGCGGTTCTGCACCCTGGCCCAGCGGTTCGCCCGGGCGCTGGCGGAGCTGGACGGCGTACGGGTGGTCAACGACGTGGTCTTCACCCAGGTCTGCGTGGCCTTCGCCGATGACGAGGAGACGCGCGAGGTGGTCCGCCGGCTGCTCCGGGAGGGCACCGCGTGGATGACCCCCTCGGTCTGGCAGGGCCGAGCCATCCTCCGGATCTCGGTGTCCAACTGGCGCACCACCGAGTCCGACGTCGACCGCTCGGTGGACGCCGTACGACGGGTGCTCGCGGAGGTGCGGGGCGCGTCACGGGGCGGGTGACGAACCGCCTTCGTCCTCGGTGGCGGGAGAATAGACGGCCGCCAGGCCGGCGAGAAAACCCGGGGCCGCAGCGGCGACATGGCCCAGCCCGGGGAGGACGGCATCGTCCACCTGGAGTCGCTGGTAGCGCCGCCCCCGCAGCTCCCGGAGAAATGTCTCGATGTGCGGGCGGTAGTCCTCGTCGGCCGAGCCGACCGAGACGAACAGTCGACCGTCCACTGCGCTGCCGGCAGCCGGCCACCGGTCGGGGTCGAGCTGGGCCACGCCCTGATCGACCACCGCGGGACTGGTGGCGATCACTCGGTGGACCAAGCCAGGTCGCTGCAGCAGCAGGGACAGGGCCAGGGCGCCCCCGGACGAGTGACCCCAGAGGCCCCGGTCAGAGGTGTCCGTGCGGTACTCGCGGTCGACGAAGGGCACGATCTGAGTGCGCAGACACTCGGCGAAGGCCGCGCCATGACCGGAGTTGACGTCTCCAGGAACCGGAGCCAGGTTGTAGTCCCGTGCCCGGGTCGGACCCCACTCGTACGCGCTCGCCACCGGCTGACCGACGCCCACCACGATCACCTCCGGCACCAGCTCGCCGTAGATCGAGATCAGCGTGCCGTGCGCCGCCACCCCGAAGCTCACCGGCGCGTCCAGCGCGAACAGCACCGGATAGCGGCTCGTTGAGGTCCGATAGCTCGGCGGCAGCCACACGGACAGTTGGTAGTGATCGCCGACGACCTCGGACCAGATGACGTGGCTCTCGCTGTCGAGGATCACGACGGGCTCGATGCTCTGGGGCATGGCACTGGCTCCATTCATCTCGGGGGGGCAGGAGGGGGGTCACCGGCACCGGTCAACCGGCCGACCTGTTCAGACGACAGGCGGAGGCTGGCCGCGGCGAGGTTCTCCCGCACCTGCGCGACCGTGCTGCCGCCGACGATGGGGACGAGGGGCTCCCCGCACTGCAGGAGCCACGCGATCACGACCTGGTTGGGGGTCGCCCCCACCTCCGCCGCCACGGACCGCAGCACCGCGAGGCGGGTGTCGGTGTCCGGGCCGCGGTAATCACGGGGCACCTCCTCGTGGGCTCGTCCGTACATCCCGCCGAGCAGTGCGGAATAGGCGAGGACGGTGAGACCGTGAGCGCGGGCGAAGTCGAACAGCTGCCGGTCTGCGGCGACCTGGTCGCCGAAGGAGGCCGCGGGACCCGGCCGCAGGTAGGTGTGCCGGAACTCCAGCGCCGCCAGCCGGGCCCACCCGTTGATCTCGCTCAGCAGGCGCGCCTCCGCCAGCCGCCAGGTCATCCAGTTGCTGGCCCCGACCCACCGGACCTTGCCGGCCCGGACCAGCCGGTCGAAAGCCTGGACGATCTCAGCGAGCGGAGTGTTCCGGTCGTCCACGTGGGCGTAGTAGACGTCGATGACGTCGGACCCCAGCCGCCGCAGACTCTTTTCGCACTCGCGCTCGATGTCGCCCGCCCGGAGACCGCGGGGCACCTCCTGGTACGGGGCCGCAACCTTCGTGCCCACGACCATCTGCTGACGGATGCCCCGGGTCCTCATCCAGTCCCCGATGAGCTGCTCGCTCTCCCCGCCGACGAAACCCGGCAGGAACGCCGCGTAGGCGTTGGCCGTATCAAGGAAGGTGCCGCCGGCGGCGGCGAAGGCATCGAGGAGCTCGAAGGCCTGATCGGGGGAGGTCCGGCTGCCGTAGTGATCGGTGCCCAGGCACAGGGCGCTCACACGGCACGAGGTGTCACCGAGGAGAACCGACTGCATGGGGGTTGCCCCCTTCCGAGTGCCGACCGACGCACAGACTCAGACTGTCGAGCATCGTCACGCTACCGAGGCCGCGCCTGGGGGGTCAAGGAGACGTCGCCCCCCGGCGGCCTGAGCCGAGGCTGCGGGGCCGGTCCGGCGCGGTCAGCCGAGCGCCAACGGCACCTCGGCGTCCTCCCCCGGCACGGGCCCGGACAGCTGGCCGATGGCCTGCCGGTAGGCCGCCTTCTTGAGCGTGAAGGCCACCACGCCGCCCAGGACGGTCAGGCCGACGACGATCAGCCCGAAGTACTGCAGGACCGGGCTGGTGCCGTCCGGGTCGTAGACGTCCTGGCGCGGCCAGGCGAGGTTGATGGCCATGGCCAGACCCCACACGACGGCGATGATGTTGACCGGGAGCCCCCAGCGACCGAGGCTGAACGCCGGCCGCCCGGTCTCGTCGTTCTGCGGGCCCAGGGTCGTCGGCCAGCCCCGCAGCCGCCGGTAGAGCATCGGGACCGTCACGCAGAGGTAGGCGAGGTAGAGCAGGACGATGCAGGTGCTGGTCAGCGCGGTGAACACCCCGGCGTGGCCCAGGTTGATGAGCAGCAGGGCGGCCGCACCCACCCCGACCAGCACGGCGGCGTTCACGGTGGCACCACGACTCGACACCCGGCGCAGACGGCGCGCGAAGGGCAGCACCTCGTCCCGCGCCATGGAGTAGATCATCCGGGTGGTCGCGGTCTGGATGGCCAGGGTGCAGACGAAGGCGGCCAGCACCACGTCGGCCAGGAAGATGCGGCCCCACAGGTCGCCGAGCCGGCTGGTGACCACGTACGCCAGCCCGCCCCGCGCCAGCTCGTCGTCCAGCGTCGGGCTGGCCATCAGGGCCCCGACGATGATCAGCGCGCCCCCGATGCCGGAGAAGACCAGCGCCCGCAGGATGGTCCGCGGGGTGGTGCGGCGGGGGTTGTGGGTCTCCTCGGCCAGCTCACCCGCGGAGTCGAAGCCGACCAGGACGTAGCCGGCCATCAGACCGGCGGCCAGCAGGGCACCGAAGCTGCCGGTGCCGCTGGTGTCCAGCACGATCCCGGGGCCGCGGACGGCGGTGGAGAAGAAGGCGACGATCAGCAGGGCGGCCCCCACCAGCTCGGCGGTGACCCCCACCGCGTTGACGACGGCCATCACGCGTACGGCCACGGAGTTGATGGTGGTGGTGACGACCAGCAGCACCAGGCCCAGGACGATGGCGTTCGTCGCCCCACTCAGGCTGGCGATGGAGGGATCGCCGCCGACGACCTGGAAGCCGGACCAGATCGCGGGCAGGACGGCCTGCATCGCGATGGCTGCGGCGGCCACCGTGACGATCTGGGCGATCACCATGGTCCAGCCCGCGAACCACCCGACGATGTGGCCGCCGAGTCGGCGCGACCACTGGTAGATCGCTCCCGAGATCGGGTAGCGCGCCGCGAGCTCGGCGAAGCAGAGGGCGACCATCAGCTGGCCGAGGAAGACCGCGGGCCAGGTCCAGAAGAAGAGGGGGCCCGCGAAGCCGAAGCCGAAGCCGAAGAGCTGGAAGACCGTGGTGAGGATGGAGACGAAGGAGAAACCGGCCGCGAACGAGGCGTAGGTGCCGATCGAGCGGTGCAGCTCCTGCCGGTAGCCCAGCTCGCTGAGATCGTGGCTGGCCTCGGTCGGCGACGGCCGGGCGGTGAGGGTGGAGGTGGCCATGGACGAGACTCCTTGACAGACCGGGCCCCGCTCGCGCCAGGGCCGAACGTGTCTCCCGGGCTTTTCCCCCGCCGTGGAGCAGCCCCCATCGGGGCTGCCTGCATCTCTTGGTCCAGACCCGCGCGGAGGAACCGACCACAGCTGGTCGTGTCGCCCGCGTCGACGGAACCCTAGGTGCGCTCCGCCCACAGGGCGGATCACGCACCAGTCCAACGCACCGCGGTTACAGCGGGGCGGGCGGTTTGTTACCGATCAGGAACGACGAACGCACGCCACCGAGGTGGGTTCGGCGGGTCGAAGTGGGGCCCGTACGAGGCTCCGGCGCGGCCCGCGAAGCCCTCTGGAGGCCGCCCGAGCTGCGTGCTAGCGTTCCGCGGCAAGGTGCAGGAAGAGCTCCGAACCGACGAGGGTGGCCGTACCGGGATACGCGCAAAGACGGCCTCACGAGGAGTGACGATGTCAGAGCAGGAGCAGGAACACACTCACGCCGAGGGCGGCCCCCGCCACTCGCACGGACCGGGCGGCCACTCCCACGGCCCCGACGGCCACTCCCACAGCGACGCCTTCGCGCAGAAGGAGGGCAGGTGGGCCCAGGAGGCTGAGGCGCGGATCTCCCTCTTCCGCCACGACGAGGAGATCGAGCGCGGGCTGGCGTACGGGCTGGCCGGCTCCCCGACCCTGGTGGACCGCACCATCCCGACCTTCTCCCGTGGCGAGCTGCCGCACTTCGCCGGTGAGCGGGGCACCTTCCTGAACTCCCCGTTC
>JAOPXW010000069.1 GCA_025964935.1 Friedmanniella sp.
TCCTACCCGCACCCGCGCCTGATGCCCAGCTTCTGGGAGTTCCCGACCGTCTCGATGGGGCTCACCGGCATCAACTCGATCTACCAGGCGCGGTTCAACCGCTACCTGCACAACCGCGGCATCAAGGACACCTCCGACCAGCACACCTGGGCGTTCATGGGTGACGGCGAGATGGGCGAGCCCGAGTCCCTGGGTGCGATCCGGATCGCGGCGCGCGAGGGCCTGGACAACCTGACGTACGTCATCAACTGCAACCTGCAGCAGCTCGACGGCCCGGTGCTGGGCAACGGCAAGATCGTCCAGGAGCTCGAGTCCTACTTCCTGGGCGCCGGTTGGCACGTCATCAAGGTCCTCTGGGGCCGGGACTGGGACCCGCTGCTGGCCGCGGACGCCGCCGGTGCGCTGGTCAACAAGATGAACACCACCCCTGACGGGCAGTTCCAGACCTACCTGGTCGAGGACGGCGCCTACATCCGCGACAACTTCTTCTCCGACCCCCGGCTGAAGAAGATGGTCTCGGGCATGAGCGACGAGGACATCAAGATCCTGTCCCGCGGTGGGCACGACTACCGCAAGGTGTACGCCGCGTTCAAGGCCGCCACCGAGCACGTCGGCCAGCCCACGGTGATCCTGGCCCAGACGGTCAAGGGCTGGACCATCGACGCCCTGGAGGGCAAGAACGCCACCCACCAGATGAAGAAGCTGACCACCAAGGACCTGAAGGCGTTCCGCGACCGCCTCTACCTCGACATCAGCGACGACCAGCTCGAGGACCCGTACAACCCGCCCTACTTCCACCCCGGTGAGAAGTCCGACGAGATCGAGTACCTGCTCGACCGCCGCAAGGCTCTCGGCGGCTGGGTGCCCGAGCGGCGGGTCAAGCCCACGGTCATCAAGCTCCCCGGCGCCGAGATGTACAGCGCGCTGATGGAGCCGGTCGGGGAGAAGACGAAGGTCGCCACCACCCAGGCCTTCGTCCGGCTGCTGCGCGACCTGATGCGGGACAAGGAGATCGGGCACCGGATCGTCCCGATCGCCCCGGACGAGTTCCGGACCTTCGGCATGGACTCCATGTTCCCGACGGCCAAGATCTACAACCCGCACGGTCAGACGTACGAGTCGGTGGACCGCAAGCTGCTGCTGTCCTACAAGGAGTCGGTCTCGGGCCAGCTGCTGCACGAGGGCATCTCCGAGGCCGGGGCCATGGGCTCCACCATCGCGGCCGGGTCGGCGTACGCCACGCACGGCGAGCCGATGATCCCGTTCTACATCTTCTACTCGATGTTCGGGTTCCAGCGGACCGGCGACTCGATCTGGGCCATGGCCGACCAGATGGCCCGCGGCTTCCTGCTCGGCGCCACCGCCGGCCGGACCACCCTGACCGGGGAGGGGCTCCAGCACGCGGACGGCCACTCACCGCTGCTGGCCAGCACCAACACCGCGGTCGTGCACTACGACCCGGCGTTCGCGTACGAGGTGGGCCACATCGTGCAGGACGGGCTCCGCCGGATGTACGGGCACGACGACCCCGACTACCCCGACGGTGAGAACGTCATCTTCTACATCACCGTCTACAACGAGCCGGTCTCGCAGCCGGGCGCTCCGGAGGGCCTGGACGTGGAGGCGCTGCTCAAGGGGATGTACCGCTACAACACCTCCCCGCTCGAGGGCGACCACCCGCGGGCCCAGCTGCTGGCCTCGGGGGTGGCCATGACGGCCACACTCAAGGCCCAGAAGCTGCTGGCCGACGAGTGGGGCGTGGCCGCCGACATCTGGTCGGTGACCTCGTGGAACGAGCTGCGGCGGGAGGCCGTGGAGTCCGAGCACTGGAACGTGGTCAACCCCGGTGCCTCGGAGCGCCGCTGGCCGTTCGTCACCCACGCCCTGCACGGGGCCGAGGGCCCGGTCGTGGCCGTCAGCGACTACATGCGCGCGGTCCAGGACCAGATCGCTCCCTGGGTCCAGCAGACCTGGTGCTCGTTGGGCACCGACGGGTTCGGCTTCGCCGACACCCGCGCGGCGGCCCGTCGCTTCTTCCTGGTCGACGCCGAGTCGATCGTGGTGGCCACGCTGCAGAGCCTGGCCCGCGACGGTCGCTACGACCCCGCCGCGGCCCAGCAGGCCTTCGACCGCTACCACCTGGGTGACCCCACCTCGGTGGCCGGCGTGGCCCAGGAGGGTGCCGGCGCCTAGCGTCTGGCCTCGCTCCGCTCGGCCGCGCCGGGCGGGGCGCGGTCGGCGGGTGCTCAACCGGTGGGGAGAGCCGGCAGGATGACCTGCGTGATCAGGGGGAAGAGCTCGTCCTGGTTCATCGGGAGCTCGGGGTGGTTGGTCGAGGTGATGGCCGGGACCGCACGCTGGTCGGGCAGGACGACGAGGAGATGGCCCTCGGAGCCCTGAGCCACGTACGCCCGATGCCCGCTCCAGGTGTAGAGCCACCAGAGCAGCCCGTAGCGCGGTTCGAGGGCACTGGGCGATGTCGCTTGCCGTACCCACTCCCGCGACACGATCTGACGGCCCTGACCGACCCCGTCGTGCAGGTACAGCTCACCCAGTTTGACCAGGTCGCGGGCCGCGAGACGCAGCCCGAAGGCACCCAGCGAGATGCCCTGGGCGTCGGTCACCCACGCGAACCCAGCCCGGTTGAAGGCGGGGTCGTCCGGGTCAGTCCACCAGGTCTGCTCTGCGGGCCGAGAGCTCCTCGACCTTCCCGTCGGGCGGGTCGCGGACGAAGCCGGCCGACATCGACATGAGCTGTCTAGGCCCCAGCCGGTGAGAGCGGGCGGGTCGACCCTCAGTCGATCGCGAGGGCGGCCTTGGCGTCCTCGACCGACTGCCGGTTGCCGGCGACCTGCCAGAGGTTGTCGCCGACGGTGACCTCGTCGGCGCGGCCGCCGGCGCCGATGACCAGGGCGGCACCCGGGTACCAGTCCCAGGGGTGCAGGTTGGCCTGCAGGAACAGACCGAGCCGCGAGCTCGCCACCCCGGCCAGGTCGATCGAGGCGGAGCCGAGCATCCGGACGGTCGCGGCGGCGCCGGTCGTGGACTGCCACGACTGCAGCCGGGCCTGGTCGCCCATGTGCCGCGGGTGGAAGTAGGTGGCCACCGAGACCTCCGACAGCGGGCGGTCGGCCAGCTGGGTCAGCGGGACGCCGTTCAGCGTCGTCGGGTGGTTGCGGCCCCCCACCCACAGCTCGTCCACCGCCGGGTAGTAGACCGCGCCCAGGAGCGGGCCCTGCTCGTCGACCAGCCCCACCGCCGAGCACCAGTAGGGGATGCCCGAGAGGAAGTTGTAGGTCCCGTCGACCGGGTCGATGTACCAGGTGCGGTCACCGGGACTCCGCGCGCCTTCCTCCCCGACCAGACCGTCCTCGGGGCGCTCCGCCGCCAGCCGCGCCACCACCAGCTTCTCGGCGGCGTGGTCGGCGGCCGAGACCACGTCGGAGACCGAGGTCTTGTACTGGGTCTCGAGCCCGTCCCTGAGCATCTGGTGGGCGAGGTCCCCCGCCGCACGGACGAGCTCGGCGGCCAGGGTCACGTCGTCAGTCACGCGCCCGACCTTAACGCGTTCGTGCGTCCAACCGGTTGACAGCGCCCGCCTTGTGTATCAATGTATTAAGTGTTTACTACAGAGAGGGAGGGCCCATGTCCACCGTTGTCCTGCTGGTCCTGGTCGTACCGGTGTTGCTGGCGGGGCTGCTGGCCACGCGGTCACTCGCCGCTCGGCGCCGACCCGGTGACCCCGAGACCGAGTCGAGCCGGCGGCGCGGGGCGGCGTACACGCTGGCGGCCACCGCTCTGTCCCTCGCGCTGGTCGTGGTCCTGACCACCACCTCGGCCCTCCCCCTCGGCCTCGGCCAGGCCCTGGCTCCCCTGGTCGCCGGCGGCGCGATGGTCGCGGTCATCCTCGTCCACGAGGCCACCTGGCCCCGGGCCACCGGTCCGGTCCGGTCCGCCTCGCTGCGGCGTCGCAGCCTCGGGGAGTCGGCCCCGCGCTGGCTGCTCGGAGCCGGCGCCGCGGGCGTGGTCGGGCTCTGGGCCCTGGACGTGGTCGGCATCCTGGTCGGTGACCCGAACGGACGCTCGCTCAGCGCCACGATCGGTGAGGAGACGCGCTCGGCCGGTCCCTTCCCCGGCGCGTTCTACGCCGTCCCGACCCTGGTCGTGTCGTTGGTCGTTCTGCTCCTGGTCGGGTGGAGCCTGAAGACCCTGGCCGACCGGCGCGGACTCTCCGGCGACGAGCAGGACCGGGCGTCGCGGCAGCTGTCGGCCCACCGCATCCTGCGCGGCGCCGCCTTCGGACACCTCGCCACTCTGGCGGGCCAGGCCGTGTTCGCCGGCCGCGCGATCTCCTCGGTCCACCACGACACGTACGCCGGCGACGCGGGCACGGCGCTGGCCGTCCTCGGCCTGGCCCTGGGTCTGGCGGCCGTGGCGGCCCTGGTCATCCCGAGCCGGGCGGTGCTGGGTCTGGCCCCCCAGGCGATGCGGGTCTCGTGAGCACGCCGCGGATCGAGCTCGACACGGGCTCCGCGATCCCGCCGTACGAGCAGATCCGCGCGCAGATCGCCGGTCTGGTGGCGCGCGGGTCCCTGGGTCCGGGCGACCGGCTGCCGACCGTCCGCGCGCTGGCCGCCGACCTCGGCATCGCCGCCAACACCGTCGCCCGCGGCTACAAGGAGCTGGAGGCCGGCGGAGTGATCCTCACCCGGCGTCGCCTGGGGACGGTGGTCGCCAGCGGCGCCACCCGACCCGATCCGGCGGTGATGAGCCGGGCCGAGGACTTCGCCCGGGCGGCCGTGGCCAGCGGCCTGGACGAGACCACCGCGGTCGACCTGGTCCGCAGCGCGCTGCGGCTGGCTCAGGCCTGACCGCCCCCGCACCAGTCCAGCAGCCGGTCCGCGGGCCAGGTGTTGACGATCCGGTCGGGGTCGAGCCCGGCCTCCTCGGCCCGCGCGCAGCCGTACGCCTGGAACTCCAGCTGGCCCGGCGCGTGCGCGTCGGTGTCGACCGAGAACAGGCAGCCCATCTCGATGGCCAGGGCCAGCAGCCGGCTCGGCGGGTCGCGGCGCTCGGGCCTGGAGTTGATCTCCACGGCCACGTCGAAGGTGCGGCACGCCTCGAAGACCACCTCGGCGTCGAAGACCGACTCGGGCCGGGTGCCGCGCTCCCCCTCCACCAGCCGACCGGTGCAGTGACCGAGCACGTTGGTGCGGGGGTTCGCGATGGCCCGCACCATCCGGTGCGTCATCGTCTCGGAGTCGGACCGGAGCTTGGAGTGCACGCTGGCCACCACGACGTCGAGCCGGGCCAGCAGGGCGTCCTCCTGGTCCAGGCCGCCGTCGTCGAGGATGTCGACCTCGATCCCCTGCAGCACCCGGAACGGCGCCATCGTGGCGTTCAGACCCTCGACCACCGTCATCTGCTCCCGGAGCCGGTCCGCGCTCAGACCCCGGGCCACCTTGAGCCGGGGCGAGTGGTCGGTGATGGCGCAGTACTCGTGCCCCAGCCGCTGCGCCGTGCTCATCATCTCCTCGAGCGGGCTGCCACCGTCGGACCAGGTGGAGTGCACGTGCAGGTCACCGCGGACGGCGACCCGGACCTCGAGCCCCCCGGGCGTCAGGGGCTCGGCCGCCTCCCGCAGCTGCTGCAGGTAGTCGGGGACCTGACCCGCGGCTGCCTGGCTCAGGACCAGGGCCGTCTTGGGTCCCACGCCGGCGACCTTGCTCCAGCTGCCGTCCCGGGCGTGCCCGGCGCGGCTCTCCTGGTCCAGCGCGGCCACCGCGTCCGCGGCCCCGCGGTAGGCCTTGACCCGGAACGTGTCGGCCCGCGACCGCTCCAGCCAGAACCCGATCTCGCGCAGGGCCGCCACCGGGTCCAGCGGGGCCGACGTGCTCCCGATCCCACCCTCGGCCCCGCTCGCGGCCCTCACCGGCCCGCCCGCCGGGCGGGTCGCGGCCGCAGCGCCACGGTGGGCATCGGCGGAGCCTCCATCACCTTCTCGGAGCGGTCCACCACAGCGGGGAACCGGTCGGCCCGGCTCTCCCACTCCGCGCGGAAGGCCGCCACCTCCTCGTGGCTGCGGCCGATGAAGTTCCACCACATGACGATCTCCTCGGTGAACGGCTCGCCGCCCAGGACCAGCACCCGCGCGCCCTCAACCCCGGCCCGCAGCGTCAGGCCGTCCCGGCCGCGCCCCAGGTAGACCAGCTGGTCGACGGTGGCCGCGGTCCCGGCCACGGTCGCGTCCCCGACCACGACGAACACCCCGTACTCGTACGCAGCCTCGACCGCCAACGACACCTCGGCCCCGGCGTCCAGGGTCAGGTCGGCGGCGCAGAGCCCGGAGAAGTGCACGGCGGGCGAGGCGACCCCGTCCAGCTCACCGACCAGGACCCTGCCCGTGACGCCGGGACGTCGCAGCGCCGGCAGGTCGGCGTACGCGTCGAAGCGGGGCGCGGTGTCGCGGTGCTCGGCGGGCAGGGCGACCCAGAGCTGGAGTCCGTGCAGGCGGGGGGCGTGGTCGGGCGGGGAGAGCTCGCTGTGCACGATGCCGTGGCCGGCGGTCATGATGTTGAGCTCGCCGGGACGCACCGGGGCCCGCGAGCCCAGGCTGTCGCGGTGCTCGATCTCCCCCTCCAGCAGCCAGCTGACCGTCTGAAGACCGGTGTGCGGGTGGGCCCAGACCTGCATGCCCGGGCCGGAGCTGATGTCCTCGGGTCCGTAGTGGTCCAGGAAGCACCACGCGCCGACCATCCGGACGTCCCGGTCCGGCAGCACCCGGGCCACCTCGGTCGTCTTGCCGAGCCAGACCTTGCGGGCGGTCAGCAGCAGCTCCTCGGGACCGGCGTCGGGTCCGGCGGTGCAGCGGTACTCCGGCGGCAGCCGCTCGAGATCGCTCACGTCACTCCTTCTCCCCTGCGCCGACCCGTACGCGGGGTCTGGGCACGCCCGGACCGGGCGGTCGCCCTCGCACTACGCTCAGCCTATGGCGGCCACCACGAGAGGACTGAACAAGTCCCTGCTCCCCTCGGCCAAGACCCGCAGCACCATCGCCAAGCGGCTGTCGGCGGTGAGCGGGGCGATGACCACCGCCACGATCGCGGAGATGGAGGAGCGCCACTCCTGGTTCCGCCGCCTGGACGCCGAGCACCGCTCCTGGATCACCCTGGTCGCCCAGGCCGGCATCGACGGGTTCATGCGCTGGTTCGCCGAGCCCGACCCACAGGGCCCCAGCACCTCCGACGTGTTCGCCACCGCCCCGCGCGAGCTGGCCCGCAAGATCTCGCTCTACCAGACCGTGGAGCTGCTCCGCACCACCATCGACGTGGTCGAGGACCAGATCGACGAGGTGATGCCCAAGGCGGACCGGCCCATCCTGCACGCGGCGATCGTCCAGTACAGCCGGGAGATGGCCTTCTCCGCCGCCGAGATCTACGCCCGCGCCGCCGAGCTGCGCGGGGCCTGGGACGCCCGTTTGGAGGCGCTCGTCGTGGACGCGGTGCTGCGCGGCGAGACCGACGAGACCGTGCTGTCGCGCGCCTCGACCCTGGGCTGGCGCTCGACCGCGGCCGTGGTGGTGGTGGTCGGGGCCGCCCCCGAGCTCGAGCCCGCGGTGGCCCTGGAGTCGATCCGGCACTCAGCGGCGATCGCGGGGGCCGACATGCTCGGCTCGGTCCAGGGCGACCGGATGGTCGTGGTCCTGGGCGGGCCGACCCTGACCGACCCGGACGCCGCCCTCGGTGTGGTGGCCGCGTTCGTGGGGACCTTCGGGCCCGGCCCGGTCGTCGTCGGCCCGGCCGTCGAGCACCTGATGGAGGCGGCCCGCAGCACCCGCGAGGCGCTGTCCTCCTACCGCGCGGCCGGCGGCTGGCCGGAGGCCCCGCGCCCGGTCTCCTCCCACGACCTGCTGCCCGAGCGCGCCCTGTCCGGGGACGGGCACGCCCGCCGCGCGCTGGCCCGGGACCTGTACGACCCGCTGGTGGCCGCCGGTGGCGCGCTGCTGGAGACCCTGGTCACCTTCCTGGACCAGGGGCTGTCGGTCGAGGCCGCCGCCCGGGCGCTCTTCGTGCACGCCAACACCGTCCGCTACCGCCTGCGCCGGGTCCACGAGGTCACCGGCTACAGCCCGACCGACCCCCGCGACGCGTACGCCCTCCGCCTCGCCTTGACCCTGGGACGGCTGCTGGGCCGGTCCCGCACCGACGAGCCCGCCGAGTCCTGACCGGGTCCCGTACGCGGTTCTCCCAGGTCCTCGACCCGGTGACGGCGTGGCGAACGGCGGGGGAACGTCTTGTGGGGATCTGACAAACGCGCGGCACAAGATTGGTGGTGTCCCTCCGCGACGTTTCGGCAAGGTCACGAAATAGTAAAGGAGTGCTCGCGATTGTTGCGCCTGGACAAGGCGCCCAAACTCCCGGATTCCTCACCCCCTGGCTGACCGAACCCACCTTCGCCGACCGCCTGAGCTGGCTGTCGGCGGTCTCGGGTCTCGACCTCGCCCACTACGGGACCCAGGCGGACGCCGAGACCATCCGCGACACCGCGGTCGCCCAGCCCCTGCTGGTCGCCGCCGGTCTGCTCGC
>JAOPXW010000078.1 GCA_025964935.1 Friedmanniella sp.
TCGGTCACCAGCTGTCGGGCGTGGTGGACCTCGACCGAGACCGTCCCCCCGGGCGCCACCAGCCGCCGCAGCGCCCGGGTGAACCCGAGCAGGTCGGGGATGTGGGCGTACACGTTGTTGGCCACGAACAGGTCGGCCGGGCCGCGCTCGGCGACGAGCTCGGCGGCCAGCTCCTCGGTCAGGAAGGCGGTCCGGGTCGGGACGCCACGCTCGCGGGCGGCGGCGGACACGTTCTCCGAGGGCTCGATGCCCAGACAGGGGATGCCCGCCGCGACCACGTGCTGGAGCAGGTAGCCGTCGTTCGAGGCCACCTCGACCACGAAGGAGTCCGGGCCCAGACCCAGCCGTTCGGTGGCCACCGCCACGAAGGCGGAGGCGTGGGCGACCCAGGAGTCCGAGAAGGAGGAGAAGTAGGCGTAGTCGGTGAACGTCTCCTCCGGGGTGATCAGGGCCGGGATCTGGAGCAGCAGGCACTCCGGGCACAGCCGTAGGTGCAGCGGGTAGGTGGTCTCGGGGGCGTCGAGGCGGTCCGGGGCCAGGAACAGCTCGCACGGCGGCGTCGCCCCGAGATCCAGGACCGAGACCAGGCCCTCGTGTCCACAGAGCCGACAGCTGACCTCCCTCACGCCGATCCGACCGCCGGACCCGAGGACGTGGTGGTGTGCACGCGGGCAGCCTATCGACGTCGCCCCCGGCGGGGACAGCCGCCGGTCAGCGCGGGGCCGTGGCGCCGTCGTACGCGTCGATGGTGATCCAGTCGACCAGCAGCGAACCGTCGACGGTGGAGGCGGGGGTGCCGTCGTGGCCGCCGGACTGGAAACCCCAGCGGAACGGGGTCTGGGGGACGTTGTCGGTGATCTTGCTGATCCGGGTGCCGTCGATGGAGAAGATGAGGGCATTGGGGTACCACTCGATGGTGGCCGTGTGCCAGGCCCCCTCGGTGGAGGTGTCGGAGGAGATCACGTGGGCGTTGTTCCACGGCTGGCCCATCTGGTGCACGAAGCCGTTGATCTTCCCGCCCCAGGCCATCTCGGGGAAGTCGACCTCGCCCTCGGCCCAGGTGTCGCTGGCCGGCCAGAGCAGGAACGCGGAGCCGTAGCGAGCCCCGCCGCCGCTGGTCGGGTAGCCACCGGTGGTGCGGAAGCGGACGCTGTAGCGGCCGAAGGTCTGCGCGGTCTGGGCCAGGTTGGTGGCGGCGTCGGGTCGGATGACGGGGAAGAACGCCCCGGCCAGGGCCTTGTTGGTGCCGCCGATGGACTCGGTGTGCGCCCAGAGCTTGAACACCCCGGGAGCGCTCGAGGCGGTGTCGGTGACGCTGGTGGTGCGGGAGGCCCAGTTGTAGGAGACGTTGCCGGTGGTGCCCCAGCCGTCGGGGTAGGACCGCAGCGAGCGGTGGTAGGCGTTGCTGGTGTTGAGGTACCAGTCGTTGGGGTTGCTGTTCACGAAGGAGCCGAGGCCGGTGACGGTGCCGAAGTCCTCGGAGTAGAGCCGCCGCCAGCCGGCCGGGGACGTGGTCGGCATGGTGGAGGTCGTGGTGCCGGTGGTCGGCGGCTTCTTCGCGGCGGTGGAGGCCAGCAGGGACCGCCAGGTGGCGTTGTTCATGGTGCCGGTGACGTTGAGGTCGTGGACCGACTGGTAGCGGGTCAAGCGCGCCCGGGTGACCGCGTCGAAGGTTCCCGACGCCGGCACCTCCAGCATCCGCTGCAGCGCGGTGAGGGTCGTCCCCGTCGTCCCGAGCGGCAGCCGGAGCCCCGACACCCGGGTCAGGGCTGCGACGTTGCGGTCGGCTCCGGCGGGTGCGTTGAGCCGGGGGTGCGCGGGGCAGGGGCGCGGGTTCGCCGTGGTGTAGCGCGAGGCCCAGTTCAGGTCCTGCGGGGCGCAGGGCCCGTAGTCGTTGGCCGCCACCTTCTTCGACCAGAACGACGTCTTGGCGTTGGCCCCGGCCCAGCTCAGTGAGACGTGCAGGCTGGTCCGGTGGCACCGACCGTCGGAGGCCTTCTCGGGGTGGCCGGCGCAGTCCAGGAACGGCTGCCAGCCGCGGCCGGCCTGGCCCGCGACCCACTGCCGGCCGTTCCAGACCACCGTCATCACCCCGAGCCGGCGGGCGTTGGCGTCGGCGTGGCCGGCCGCGTCGGTGCCCAGCAGCCAGCGGGTGACGGCGGTGGCCTGGGCGGACTGCCCGGCGCTGTGGACCGAGACCTTCCAGTCCAGCGCCCGACCGTCGAAGTGCTCGCTGGAGGCGGTCTCGGTGTTGCAGGCCTTGAGGGTGGTGGTCGCGGTCCCGGGATAGGTCGACCGCAGCAGGGCGGCCAGCTTGACGGTGCCGGCGCGGTCCCGGGGGTCGCAGCTGTTGGCCGGCACCAGCGGGGCCGCTCCCTCGATCGCGCGGGGGAGGCCGGTCGGGGTCCGGGGGGCCTTGGTGGCCGCATCCGCCGTGCCCGTGGTGAGCAGGGGGCTGGCGACCAGGGCGCCCAGGACGAGGAGGGCGGCCAGCCGGCGCTGGACAGAGCTGTGCTGCGAGAGGGAGGGCATGAGGACTCTTTCGGGGCGGCGGCGGATGGCCCCGACTCGGCGTGGCGACCGGGTCTGGTGCCGGACAGAAGGCCGGACGCCGTACGCGCGACTGCGTTCCCCCCACTGCTCGTGCCCCCCGAAGACGGTCGGCCGGTGTGGTCAACCCCCCCGAGTGACTTCACCGTACATCGGTTCGCTTGCTTAATGGTGAGTTCACTAAACTTTTCAGTCACAACATTATTGGGATTCTGAGGGGATCGTGAGCCCGTCCAGAGGGGCCTGGTGTAGCCGCGCCGGGCGCCTTCGGCCCCGGACGACGAAACACCCCGCTGCGGCGCCGTACGGCGGAGCAGCGGGGTGTTGTGCCTCCCCCAAACTCGTGGGTGTCCGGGATCAGCGGGGCGGGGTGGCGCCGTCGTAGGCGTCGATGGTGATCCAGTCGATCTGCAGCGAGCCGGTGACCGTCGAGGCGGGCGTTCCGTCGTGGCCGCCGGACTGGAAGCCCCAGCGGAACGGGGTCTGGGGGACGTTGGTGGTCACCTTGCTGACCCGCACGCCGTCGAGGTAGAAGGCCAGGGCCGTGGGGTACCACTCGATGGTGGCCGTGTGCCAGGTGTTGTCGGTCGGGGTCTGGGTGGAGATGACGTGGGCGTTGTTCCAGGGCTGGCCCATCTGGTGCACGTAGCCGTTGATCTTGCCGCCCCAGGCCATCTCGGGGAAGTCGACCTCGCCCTCGGCCCAGTTGTCGTTCGCCGGCCAGAGCAGGAACGCGGAGCCGTAGCGGGCTCCGCTGCCGCTGCTGGGGTAGCCGCCGTAGGTGCGGAAGCGGACGCTGTAGCGGCCGAAGGTCTGCGCGGTCTGGGCCTGGTTGGTGGCGGCGTCGGGTCGGATGACGGGGAAGAACGCCCCGGCCAGGGACTTGTTGGTGCCGCCGATGGACTCGGTGTGGCCCCAGACCCGGAAGACCCCGGGTGCGTTCGAGGCCGTGCTGGAGACGTTGGCGGTCCGGGAGGCCCAGTTGTAGGAGACGTTGCCGGTGGTGCCCCAGCCGTCGGGGTAGGACCGCAGCGACCGGCTGTAGGGGTGGCTCGACTGCAGGTACCAGTCGTTGGGGTTGCTGTTCACGAACGAGCCGCGGTCCGCCGGGGTCAGGAAGTCCTCGGAGTAGAGCCGCTTCCAGCCCGCCGCGGAGGCGGGGAGCACCCCGGCGGGTCGGGTGCCGACCGTCGCGGGCGTTTGGGCCAGACCCGCCCGGGTGGCGGCGTCCAGGGTTCCGGTGCCGGCGACCCCGTGCTCGAGCTGCCACTGCCGGAGACCGGTCGTGGTGAGCTGGTCGAAGGTCCCGGTGGGGGTGAGCCCCAGCTTCTGCTGGAGGGCCGACACGGCGGGGCCGGTGTCCCCGGCGCGCAGGTTCATGGTTGAGGAGGCTAGGCGCTCGGGCGCGACGATCGGCTTCGGGGCGGCGGCCACGGCCTGGGTCACCCCGCTCACGAGCAGGGGGCTGGCGACCAGCGCGCTGAGCGCGGCGAGGGTGGCGAGCCGCTTCGGGACAGACTTCCGGCGGGTGAACGGCAGCATGGCGGACTCTTTCGGCGGCGGAGGCGACCGAGAGCGAGCGGACGAGCCGCGCGTCAAGGTCGGACGGGGGGCCGGGCGCTGCCGCGCAAGAAGTGCCCCCGTCTGCCGTTCCTGCCCCCCGAGGGCTGTCGCCCGTGTCAAGCGTGCCCGAGTAGGACCACCGTACATCTGTTCGGTCACTAAAAGATCAAATAACTGAACTTTGCGGTGAAAGAACTGTTCGTCTCCCGATCTGGTTCAGCCCGGACCCCGCGGCTCTGGAGAAGATCCGGCTTGGTAGTCCACGCCGGATCCTCGCCAGAACTCCGCCAGAGCTCCGCCGGGGCTCAGCCAGGGAACTCCCCGCGCCGGCGGAGCGCGTAGCGGCGCTCGGCGTAGTCGAGGTCGTCCACCCAGAGCCGCTTGGCGGTGCGCTTGATCCCGGGCTTGAGCAGCGGCGACATCCAGCGGGCCACCCGGAAGCCGGGCCGGTCGGAGTAGGCGATCGTCGCCTCGGTGATCATGGTCAGCGGGCGGCCCTCGGCGTCCACCCCGAGCGGGGTGGCGTGGGTCTCGACCACGCTGCCGGCACCCTCGCCCTCGGTGATCTGCATGGTGATGGTGCGGGTGTCCGGGCAGGTGAACTCGGCGCGGACCGGGACGCCCCAGGTCCGGCTCAGCCGGAATGTGACGTCGACCACGAGCTTGGACTCGTCGCTGGCCGCGTCGTCCACGACCAGGTGCGAGAACGCGTACGGGTGGAACCAGGAGCCGTGCCACGGGTCGAGCCGGTTGGCGATCACGTCCTGCGGCTCGCACAGCCCGGGCTCGGAGATGACGGCCGCGACCGAGGCGGTCAGCGGCGGTCGCTCCGGCAGGGAGGGGGCCGCGGTCGGCTCCTCCCCGGCGGTGGGCAGCCGGACCCACAGCAGCACGCCGTCGTCCAGGGCCGCGTACGGGCTCCAGGTCGTGTCGCCGCGCTCGCTGAAGGCCAGGCCGTGCCAGCGGCAGTACATGGTGCCCTCCATCACCGGGCACCGGTCCATCAGGGCTCCCAGGTGCGGGCAGGCGCCCGGCCCGGCCACCAGCTCGCCGGAGGCGTTGCGCCAGAAGACCACCTCGCGACCGGCGATGGTCCGGGCCACCGACTCCGTACGCCCGACGTCGCCGCTGGCGCCGGCCACGAACCAGCCGCCGGAGTTCTGCGTCTGGGACAGGGCCAGTGCGCCGGCGATCCGGGCCGGCCGGGCGAGCCGCCAGGTGGCGGTCATCCGGTCCTCGCGCGGCTGCGGGACCCGTGAGATCGGGATCCGTGAGCGCCAGTCCGTGGCCGGGACGGGCAGGGCGCTAGGACGTGTGCGCAGCGACATGGTTCCTCCTGAGACGTGGGGGGCCCACCACCATGATGCGCGCGGCCGTGACGGCCTTGCGCCAGGTGGGAACCCGGGCGCGGGTGGCGAAGACGTCGTAGTCCGCCGCCTCGATCCGGTCCAGGATCTGCGCGTAGAGCACCCGGGCCGCGCCGACGCAGCGGGCCGAGCGGGGTGGGAGCAGGGCGATCCCGGTGTCGGCGAAGGCGTACAGCGCCCGGTTGCGCTCGATCTGGAAGGCCAGGAAGCGCTTGAACTCCGGGGTGGCCCGGCGCACAGCCAGGTCAACGCCGAACCGGCGCAGGTCCTCCTGGGGGACGTAGGCGCGGCCGCGGTCCAGGTCCTCGTCGATGTCGCGCAGGAAGTTGGTCAGCTGGAAGGCCAGGCCCAGGGCCCGGGCCGGCTCGGCGGCCAGCGGGCTCGTGGGCTGCAGCACCGGCAGCATCATCTCCCCGATGACGGCCGCCGAGCCCTCCATGTAGCCACAGAGGTCGTCCCAGGTCTCGTAGCGGCTGCGGGTCAGGTCCATCGCCATGGCCCCGAAGAAGCGGTCGAAGCACTCGAGCTCGATCCCGCAGGTCAGCACGGTGTGCACCACGACGGCAATCACCGGGTCGTCGCTGTGCCGCTCGACCAGGGCGCTCCGAAAGGTGTCGGCGAACGCCTCGAGGCTCTGCCGGGTCGCGGTCAGGTCGCCGCCGTCGATGGTCGCCTGGTCGTCGACGATGTCGTCGGCCAGCCGGCAGAGTGCGTAGACGGCGTACACGTGGTGCCGCCGCTCCCGCGGCAGCAGCGCGGCCCCCCAGAAGTAGGTCGTGCCGTAGTCCCAGGTCAGGCGCCGGCAGCGCCGGTAGCCCTCCGCCAGCACGTCCGCGTCGGAGCCCGTCAGGTCGGCGGGGGCACGGCGGCTCAGCCGGGAGCTGACCGCGCTCACCGGGCCCGACCGGGCAGGTAGTCGGCGACCCGCTGGGCGGCGAGCTTGCCCGAGATCAGGACCATCGGCACCCCGACCCCGGGGACGGTGTTGGAGCCGGCGAA
This sequence comes from Friedmanniella sp., assembly GCA_025964935.1. Lineage (GTDB taxonomy): Bacteria > Actinomycetota > Actinomycetes > Propionibacteriales > Propionibacteriaceae > Microlunatus. Next base: position 6,480 of record JAOPXW010000078.1, read on the forward strand.
GAACACCCCGGGGACGCGCTTCTCCACGTTGCCCGGCCGGAACGGCCCGGTCTGGGGGAAGGTGTGGGCCAGGGCGAACGGGGTGCCCGCGGCCATCCCCTGGTCCTGCCAGTCCTGGGGGGTCACGAGGTCCTCGGTGACGACCTCGGCGGGATAGCCGTGGTCGAGGAGGAACTGGTGCAGCCGGTCGCGCATCCGGGGGGCCTCGCTCTTCCAGTCGACCTTGCCGACCGCGAGGTTGGGGGCCGGCTCGAGGACGTACACCGTGGAGCAGCCCTCGGGGGCCAGGCTGGGGTCGTCGACGGTCGGGATGGTGACCAGCCGCGACGGGTCCGGCATCAGCTCGCCGGTGTGCAGCAGGGCGTCGAACGCCTCGCCCCACTGGGCGCCGAAGTGGATGTTGTGGTGCGCGATCGGGGCCTCCGGCACGCCACGGACGCCGGCGTGCCAGACCACCGCCGACGGCGAGTACTGGGGCTTGGCCAGCGACTTCGGCGGGGCCAGGTCGGGCAGCAGCTTCTCGTACGCCACCGGCAGGTCGACGGTGCAGACCACGGCGTCGGCACTGAGGCGCTCCCCGGAGGCCAGCCGTACGCCGGCGGCCCGGCCGTGGGTCGACCGCAGGATCTCGGTCACCGACTCGCCGTAGCGGAAGGTGGCGCCCGCCTTCTCGGCCGCCTGGGCCAGCGCGGTGGGGACGGCGTGCATGCCGCCGCTGTCGGGGAACCAGACCCCGTTGATGCTGTCCATGTAGGTGATCACCGCGTACAGGGCCAGCGCCTCGTCGGGTGCGAGGCCGGCGTACATGGCCTGGAAGCTGAACAGCCGGTGCAGCCGGGGGTCCCGGAACCGCTTGCGGACGGCCGCGCCGAGCCGGCCGAAGGCGCCGAGGCGGAGCAGCTGGGCCGCCGCCCTCGGGTTGGCCAGCAGGCCCAGCGGGGAGTCGAAGTTGCGGTCGATGAAGTGCGGCATCTCGATCAGGTACAGGGTGCGCAGCCACTCCACGAAGCCGTCGAAGGCGGCCGCGTCCACGCTGCCGCAGGTGCGGTCGATCTCGGCCCGCATCGCCTCGTGCCCGAAGCGGACGAAGATCGTGCTGCCGTCTTCGAAGCAGGCCCGGTACGCCGGGTCGAGCCGGTGCATCGGCACAGCGGTCTCCAGGTCGCCCCCGACCGCCCGCAGCGGCTCGGCGATCAGGTCCGGCATGGTCAGCACCGACGGCCCCGTGTCGAAGGTGAAGCCGTCCAGCTCCAGCAGCCCGGACCGCCCGCCCGGCACCCGCTCCCGGTCCACCACGGTGACATGGTGGCCCTGTCCGGTCAGGTGGCAGGCGGCCGACAGGCCGGCCAGACCGGCCCCGACGACGATGACGTTGTTCACAGGCTGGCTCGGTTCACGATGCTTCTCTCGCGGTGGTGACGGATCGGGGGGTGACAGGTGGGGCGGTGGGTGCTCAGGGGGTGCGGGGTCACCGGTCGCGCCAGGCGATCCGGTGGGCCATCTGGGTCAGACCGGCCACGCCCTCGGGGTCCAGCAGGTCGGGGTCCAGCGCGGCCACGGCGGCGTGCACGTGGGCGCTGATGCGGCTCTCCACCGCGTCCACGACCCCGTCGGCGCGCAGGGCGTCCTGCAGGAAGCCCACGTCGGCGGGGCTCAGGTCCGGGGTGCCCACCCGGCCGAGCACGGCCCGGGCGGAGCCGCGCAGCCGGTCGTGGGCCAGGGACAGGATGACCGTCGGCTTGCCCGAGAGCAGGTCGTCGCCGGCCGGCTTCCCGGTCGACTGCGGGTCGCCCCAGACCCCCAGCAGGTCGTCCCGGAGCGCGAAGGCCTCGCCGATCTCGCGGCCGTACGCCCGGTAGGTGTCGCCGACCTCCGGTCCGGCCCCCGCCGCCGCCGCGCCCAGCTGGAGGGGTCGTAGCACGGTGTAGGACCCCGACTTCATGTTCGCCACGTGCCGGGCGTGGGTCAGGTCCCGGCGACCGGCCGCGCTGCCGGTCAGGTCCCGGCTCTGGCCCTGTACCAGCTCGATCACCAGCAGCCGCCACAGCCGGCGCATCGGCTCGGGCAGCGAGGTGACCAGGTGGTCGGCCTCGGCGTGGGCCAGGTCCCCGACCAGGACCGCGATGCTCTCCCCGAACCGGCGGGCGTTGCCCCGGGCCCCGCTGTGCAGGTGCAGCTGGGCCACCAGGGTGTGGACCGACGGCTGGCCCCGGCGCGAGGCCGACTCGTCCATCACGTCGTCGTGGATGAGGGCGAAGATGTGCAGCAGCTCGAGGGCGCTGCCGACCTGGACCACGTCGGCCCCGCCGACCTCGCGGGCCCGCCCGCCGGCGGCGACCCACCCCCAGAAGCACATGGTGGGGCGGATCCGCTTGCCGCCCGCAGCGGTCAGCGACCGCAGCAGCTCGGGCAGGTCGTGGTCGAGCAGGATGTCGACCGGCCCCGGGTCCTGCAGCTCCTCCCGCCAGGTGTGCAGGAGGTTGTCCACCACGGTGTCGAGGTGCTCGTCGACGCGGCCGAGGTATTCCTCGTTCTGGGCGCGGGCGCGTACGTCGGGCAGAGCCACCACGGCACCGGTCCCGAACCTGTAGCGCTCCGGCCCCGAGGTCAGGGCGGAGGTCATGCCGGCCCCCGCGACCCTGGCGCGCCCAGCGCGGCTCGACTCAAGCCGACCGGTCCGCCAGCTGGGCCGTCTGTTCGACCGCCCAGGGGCTGAAGGCGTACGGCGTGAGCTGCATGGCCTGTCTGACGTCGTCCCATTTCCCCCACTTCCAGTCCATGACCTCCTCGGGGTTCGGCGCCAGCGGGGCTGCTGGATGCACGAGACGGCCCCAGAACACCGGGCACACCTCGTTCTCCACGATCCCGCTGGCGTCGACGGCCCGGTAGGCGAACTCCGGCAGGACGCACTCCAGCTCGGCGACCTCCATGCCCAGCTCGTACGCCAGCCGCCGCCGGATCGCGTCCGGGTGGCTCTCCCCGGCCCGCGGATGGCCGCAGCAGGTGTTGGTCCACACCCCCGGCCAGGTGCGCTTGCCGAGCGCGCGCCGGGTCAGCAGCACCTGGCCCGCGTCGTCGAACAAGTAGAGGGAGAAGGCCAGGTGCAGCGGGGTCTGGGTGGTGTGCACCTCCGACTTGAGCCGCTCACCGATCGGCTCCCCGTCCGGGCCGAGGAGGACGACGGTCTCCTCCGCGACGTCGACGGATGCTGAACCGGGCTGCTGACCTACCACGGGGGCACTCTACGGTGCCTGGCCGAACCGGGCCTCCGGCGATCAGGCCGTCGGGACCGGGGACCTCGGCCCGGGGTGGTCGGCGGCGGCCAGCACGGCCCGGCGCCAGTGCTCGGCGAACCGGGCGGTGGTGAAGCGGTGGAGGTAGGTCTGCCGGGCCGCCGCGCCGGCCGCGGTCACCCGGTCGCGGGTCAGGGACGCGAGCAGGTCGGCCAGGGCGGCCACGTCCCGGGGCGGGAACAGCCAGCCGTCGGTGCCCGTGGTCACGATGTCGAGCAGCCCGCCGGCGGCACTGGCGACCACCGGTCGGGCCCGGGCGAAGGCCTCGATCGCGACCAGGCCGAACGGCTCCGGTGCGTCCGAGGGCACGAGGACGACGTCCGCGGTCTCCACCCAGCCGCCCAGGTCGGCGACCTCCCCGACCACCTCGACCGAGCCCGGGTCCGTCAGGCCGGCCACCAGGGTCTCGACGTCGGTGACGTCACCGCTCGGCGGCGGGCCCCCCAGCACCAGCAGCCGACCGGGGCACCCCGCCGCGTCCCAGGCGGCCAGCAGGGTGGCGTGGCCCTTCCAGCCGTTCCACCGGCTGGCGACCACGAAGGTGAGGGGCCCCGTACGGCCCTCCAGCGGCACGACGCGGGGCGGCTCGGGGGTCCCGTTGGGCACCACCACGGTCCGGCCGCGCAGGGCCGGGGGCAGGGCGGCGGTGACCGCGCCCGAGATGGCGACCATGGTGTGGCAGGCCCGGGCCGGTCGTCCGAGGACGGCCGCGTCCGCGGCGGTCCAGATCTCCTGGAAGTGCCCGACCACCCGCGGCACCCGGGCCAGCCGGGCCAGTGGCGCGGCCAGCAGGGCCGCGCTAGTCGTGCAGTAGACGGTGCACGGGCGGACCCGGGCCAGCTCGACCAGCAGCCCGGCGGACCGCCCGAGCAGGCCCAGGAGCCCCCGGGGCGTGCGGTAGGCCCGTCGCATGATGGGGAGGTCGAGGTGCCGTACGGTGATCCCCCGCTGCCGCAGGACGGTGCACAGCGAGCGGTCCGACGGCGGGTGGGCCAGGTCGGTCGGCAGCCAGACCTCGACGTCGGTCCCGGGGTCCAGCGCCGCCACCATCTCCAGCACCATCCGGTCCGCCCCGTACAGCTCGTCGGAGGTGTGGACCAGGACCAGGTCCGGCGGTGCGTACCGTGCGGCGGCCATGCGGCTCACCCTAACCGCCGGGGCGTCGGCGGGCGGGGGTTTCACGCGGACCGGGCGGAGTCGGCGAAACCGCCCTCCCGCCGCCACCGCGTGCGGTAGCGTCCCGGGGAAGCGACGGCGCCGTGCGGCGCCCGGGCTGCGCGTCGCGCGCCGGTGCGACAACGTCAGGAGTCGAAGGCCCATGACTGACGCCCCCGAGGGGTTCTCAGCCGCCCTGTCCCGCCTGCAGCAGGCCCAGAAGAGCGCGAAGGGTGCGCCGCCGTACTCGGTCCTGGTCAACCGGCCCCTGGGGCGGGTGCTGGCGGCCGCGGCCTACCAGGTCGGCCTGACCCCCAACCAGGTCACCTACCTCAGCGCCGCGTCCACCTTCCTCGGTCTCGGCCTGCTGGCGCTGGCCCCCGCCGGCTGGGGCGTCGGGGTGCTGGTCGCGGCGTGCCTGGTGCTGGGCTACGCGCTGGACTCCGCCGACGGCCAGCTGGCCCGGCTGCGGGGCGGGGGCAGCCTGCTGGGGGAGTGGCTGGACCACACCATCGACTCGGTCAAGGTGTCCGCGGTGCACGTCGCCGTCCTGATCAGCTGGTACCGCTTCTTCGGCCTCGAGCGGGGCTGGCTGCTGGTGCCGCTGGGGTTCGCGGTGGTCTCCGCGGTGCACTTCTTCGGGATGATCCTGATCGACCTGCTGGGTCGGCTGCGCCGGGCCGAGCGGGGCCTGCCGACCCCGCCCAAGACCGGCGTCGACCTGCGGCGGGCGCTGGTCAAGCTGCCCACCGACTACGGGGTGCTCTGCCTGCTCTTCGTGCTGCTCGGATCCCCCACCGCCTTCCTGGTCGGCTACACCTTCCTGGCCCTGGCCAGCGCCGGCTACACCCTGCTCGTCGTCTTCAAATGGCGGCGCGACGTGATCGCCCTGGACGCGCTCGGCGCACCGGCGGCGCCCGCCCAGCGGTCCTGACCTCCCCCACCTCGCGAAAGAGGATCCCCCCATGCAGATCGCCCTTCTCGGCACCCGCGGCGTGCCGGCCCGCTACGGCGGCTTCGAGACGTGTGTCGAGGAGGTCGGGCGGCGGCTGGTGGCCGGCGGTCACCAGGTGCGGGTCTACTGCCGTCCGCCGTACGAGCCGGACTCGCCGCCGCCGCTGGCGGAGTACCTGGGCATGCAGCTGGTGCAGCTGCCGGTCGTGAGGCGCCGCTTCCTGGAGACCTTCGCCCATACGGCGCTCTCGGTCGTCCACCCGTCCCTGGCCGGGGCGGACGCGGCGGTGGTCTTCAACGCCGCCAACGCCCCGATGCTGCCGGCCGTCCGGGCCCGCGGCATCCCGGTGGCCACCCACGTCGACGGCCTGGAGTGGCGCCGCGGCAAGTGGGGCCCGACCGGCCAGCGCTACTACCGGCTGGCGGAGTCCCTGGCCGTGCGCTGGTCCGACGCCCTGATCGCCGACGCGCAGGGCATCGCCGACTACTACACCAAGGAGTTCGGGGCCGACACCGAGCTGATCGCTTACGGGGCGCCGATCCTCACCGAGCCCGGATCGGCACGGCTGGCCGGGCTGGGGCTGGAGCCGGGCGGCTACCACCTCGTGGTGGCCCGCTTCGAGCCGGAGAACCACGTGCTGGAGATCGTCCAGGGCTACGTGGCCAGTCGGGCCCGGCGGCCCCTGGTCGTGGTCGGGTCGGCGCCGTACGCCGACGACTACACCGCCCGCATCACCGCCGCCTCCGACGGGCGGGTGCGGGCCCTGGGCGGACTCTGGGACGCCGATCTGATCAACGAGCTGTACGCCGGCGCCCTGACCTACCTGCACGGCCACTCGGTCGGCGGCACGAACCCGTCGCTGCTCCGCGCCGCCGGGGCCGGGGCGGCCACCGTGGCCTACGACGTGAACTTCAACCGTGAGGTGGCCGGCGAGCACGCCCGCTACTTCTCGACCCCGGCCGACGTGGCCCGACTGGTCGAGGAGGCCGAGCAGGACCCCGGCGCCACGGCGGCCCGGGGCGCGGCCCTGCAGCAGAGCATCCGGCGCTACGACTGGGACACCGTGGCCACGCAGTACGAGGACCTGTGCGCCCGCCTGAGGGCCGCCGGGCCGACCCGACACCGCCCGACCGGGCGGCGGTCCGGCTCGGCCGGCGGGGCGTACCGGCACACCGTCTGAGGTCGCGCCGACGGGTCTTCGCTAAACCCAGCGGGGGCGCCGGAGACGGGATAGCCTTTCGCCGTCGCACCGTGCTGGAGTTCAGCGCAGTCGGCTCGGGGGTACCAGAAGTTTTCGGGGGGAAACTGTGGTGGTCGGCTACTTTGTTGACTCGTTCGACCTGATCAATGTCGGGGATCTCGACCTGATCGCGCAGGCTCGCGCCCGCTGCGGTCGGCTCGTCGTCGGGGTCCTGACCGACGCGGACGTCGAGCGACTGGTCGGGCGCCCGCCCGTGATCCCGCTGTCGGAGCGGATGACCCTGGTCAGCCACGTCCGCGGGGTGGACGAGGTGGTCGTGCACCAGGGCCCGCTGAGCTCCGGTCCCGACCTGCTGGTGTTCACGGCCGGGGACCGGGCCGCCGACCTCCCGGGGGAGCCGGGCTCGACGGTGGTGCTGCAGCCGGCCCGCCGGACGGCCAGTGCCGTGCTCCGCGACGCCCTGCAGCCGCTGCCGCGTCAGGCCGTGGCGTGACCGCCACGCCGCGGGGCCGTGGCGTGGTCGGGTACGTGCCGGGTGCCTGGGACCTGTTCCACATCGGCCACCTCAACCTCCTGCTCCGGGCCCGGGCGCAGTGCGACCACCTGGTCGTCGGCGTCGTGACCGACGAGGCGCTGGAGCGGGTCAAGGGCAACCGCCCCGTGGTGTCGCTCGAGGAGCGTGCGGAGGTCGTTCGCGGGCTCGCCCTGGTGGACCAGGTGGTGACCGACTTCGGCAGCAAGCTGGACGTCTGGGCCGAGGTCGGCTTCGACCTCCTGTTCAAGGGTGACGACTGGCGGGGGACGGCCAAGGGACGCCGGCTGGAGGCCGACATGGCCACGGTCGGGGTGCAGGTCCGTTACTTCCCCTACACCGCCACGACCTCGAGCACCGCGCTGCGCTCGCTGCTGGCGGCCCGCTGACCTCAGCCCGCTGACGCCGTTCGCGTCAGCTTCCGCCCCAACTTCCCCACCCGCCAGGCATAATGGCGGCAGTCATCCATGCTCAGACGACCGGGGACCGCCGCGAGGCGGGGTCGGGCACCACGAGTCGGAGTCGCATGAGATCTGAGATCGAGCTGGAACACAGTCTGCCCACGGGTCCGTACAGCGTGATCCTGGGCCTGGGCTACGTGGGGCTGCCGCTGGCGCAGCAGGCGGTCCGCAGCGGCGTGGCGATCGTCGGCCTCGACGTGTCGGAGCGTCTGGTGTCCTCGCTGAACGCCGGTCGCTCGCACGTGGACGACCTGTCCGACGCCGACGTCGGCGTGATGCTGGACGCCGGCTTCTGGGCCACGACCAACCCGACGGTGGTGAGTGGGGCCGAGTCGGTGGTGATCTGCGTGCCCACACCGCTGTCGGAGGACGGCGGCCCCGACCTGTCCATGGTCCGGTCGGCCGGGCAGGCCATCGGAGCCCGGCTGTCGGCGGGCACGCTGGTCGTGCTGGAGTCGACCACCTATCCGGGGACGACCGAGGAGGTGCTCCGGCCACTGCTGGAGGAGCCGTCGGGCCTGGTCGCGGGGCGCGACTTCCACCTCGCCTTCAGCCCGGAGCGGATCGACCCCGGCAACGCGCGCTACGGGGTGGCCAACACCCCCAAGGTCGTCGGCGGCCTGACCGCCGCCTGCACCGAGCGGGCGTCGGACTTCTACGGCCGCTTCATCGACACCGTCGTCCGAGCCCGGGGCACCCGGGAGGCGGAGATGGCCAAGCTGTTGGAGAACACGTACCGGCACGTCAACATCGCCATGGTCAACGAGATGGCCCAGTTCTGCCACGAGCTGCAGATCGACCTCTGGAACGTGATCGAGCTGGCCCGGACCAAGCCGTTCGGCTTCCAGGCCTTCTACCCCGGTCCGGGCGTGGGCGGGCACTGCATCCCGATCGACCCGAACTACCTGTCCCACCGGGTCCAGCAGCAGCTCGGCCATCCGTTCCGCTTCGTCGAGCTGGCCCAGGAGATCAACGCCTCGATGCCGGCGTACGTGGCCCACCGCGCCCAGGACCTGCTGAACGCGGACAAGCTGGCCATCAACGGCTCCCGGGTGCTGCTGCTCGGGGTGACCTACAAGCCCGACATCGCCGACGAGCGCGAGTCCCCGGCCACGCCCCTGGCGAAGCGACTGATGGGTCTCGGGGCCGAGGTCAGCTTCCACGACCCGTACGTGACCTCGATGCGGGTGTCCGGGGTGAGCGCGGTGACCGGTGACCTGATGGCCGCGGTGGCCGCGGCGGACCTCGTGATGCTGGTCCAGAACCACAAGGAGTACGACGTGAACGCCTTGGTGGCGGCCTCTCGGCGTTTCTTCGACACCCGGGGGGTCAGCCGCTCCGGAGTGAAGCTGTGAGCGGTGTCTGAGCCCGTGGACGTGGTCGTGGCCGTCCCCACCTTCCGGCGCCCCGACGACCTGGTCGAGCTGCTGCCGCAGCTGCTGGCGCAGGCCGCCGACGTGGAGTCGACCTGGCCGGGTCGCTTCCGGGTGAGGGTGCTGGTCGTGGACAACGACCCGGCGGGCAGCGGGGCCGAGCCGTGTCGGGCCCTGCCCGCGGTCCGCTACGTCGCCGAGGCCCGGCCGGGGATCGGAGCCGTACGGCACCGGGCGATGGCGGAGTCCGAGCCGGCCACGTTGCTGGCGATGATCGACGACGACGAGCGCCCGCACCCGCACTGGCTGAGCAGCCTGCTCGCCACCTGGACCGAGACGGGGGCGGCGCTGGTGGCCGGCCGGGTCGTCGCCGGCTACGACGGGCCGCTGGACCCCTGGATCGCCGCGGGGGAGTTCTTCCGCCGGCGCAACCTCGCCACCGGGGCCGCCCTCACCGTCGCCGCGGCCGGGAACCTGCTGCTCGACCTGGTGCAGGTGCGGGCGCTGGGGGTGGAGTTCGACCCCGGGCTGGGTCTGCGGGGTGGGGAGGACACCCTCTTCAGCCGGCAGCTGCACGCCCGCGGCGGGCGGATGGTCTGGTGCGCCGAGTCGGTCATCACCGACCGGGTCCCCACCCAGCGGATGACCCGACGCTGGGTGCTCGCGCGGGCCTGGAGCCACGGCAACGCGAGCACCCTGACCGACCTGCGCCTGGCGCAGGGGACCGGCGCTCGCTCGGCCGTCCGGCTCCGCCGGCTGGCCGGTGGCGGGCTGCGCGTGCTCGCCGGCGCCGTACGG
>JAOPXW010000089.1 GCA_025964935.1 Friedmanniella sp.
CACCTGAGCCGCGCACCGGCGAGCGGCCGGGCTCAGAGGACGGCGGCCGGGCTCAGAGAACCGCGCCGTCCCCGGCGTCCGGAGGGCGGTGGTGGGGCAGCTGGGTCAGCAGGATGCCGAACCCGCCGAGGAAGCCGCCGACCGCGAGCCAGCCGGCCCAGGTGGGCACCGGCAGCCCGAACGCGCCGGCCACCATCAGCAGGGCGGCGTAGCCGATGCCGATCCAGCCGACCAGCGCCGGCACGCCAGGGCGGGTCAGCGGCGGCAGCGGGTCGGGGACGTAGGACTCGGTGTCGTCGTCGGCCTGGACGGGCACCCGCTCCGGCTCCGGGGCGGGCGCCGGGAGCGCGGTCGCGGCGGGCCAGTACGGCCGGTCCAGGAGCTCGCGCGGCGGGTCGCTCTCGTCGTGCTCGGTATCCAGCAGGCGGAACAGCGGGTGGATCGTCGTCCAGTCCGACTCCAGGTCCTCGGCGGTGCGCACCCCGCTCGGCGCGGTCGTGGTCGTGCCGCGCTGGTCCACCAGCGGGTCAGGTCGATCCGAGGTCAGGTGGTAGCCGGCCACCAGCTCGGCGAATGCGCGGTTGACCGCATCGCGGTCGTCTTCCCCCGGACGTGCCATGTCAGTCCCCCGATGCCGTTCCCGTGACAGCCAGCCGACGCAGGAGGGCGATGCTGCCATCGAAGATGTCCGCCGCCTCGTAGTCGAGTGTGGCTACATGGTAGCTCCGGGCCAGCGTGACGTACGTGGTGTCGGTCGAGGACACCCCCGCCTGGAGCAGCGCGAGCGAGGACGGGTCGACGACGTGGTCCTGGGCGGAGCGGTAGACCAGCAGCGGCTGGTCGACGCGGGCGAGGTTGGCGCGGACGTCGGCCCAGAGCCCGGTCTGGGAGTAGAGCGCCCGCAGCGGGGTCCGGTCGTAGGCTCCCTCGCTGACCCCGGGCCGGGCGATGTCGTTGGAGATGCCCGCCAGGGACGGCAGCACCCGGAGCACGGGCAGCACCTTCATCCGCGGGTCGGCCACGTGGATGGCCGGGTTGACCAGGACCAGGCCGGCGACCGCCGACCCGTGCTGCTCGGCCAGCCGCAGGGCGAGGGCCCCGCCCATCGACAGCCCGAAGACGAAGACCTGCTCGCACTCCGCGCTCAGCGTGGCGAAGGCGGCGTCGACGGCGGCGTACCAGTCGGTCCAGGCGGTCCTGTTGAGCTCCTGCCAGGTCGTGCCGTGGCCGGGGAGCCGGGGGACACTGACCCGGAAACCGGCCGCCTCGACCACCCGGGCCCAGGGCACCATGGAGGCCGGCGAGCCGGTGAAGCCGTGGCAGAACAGCACGCCCACCGGGCCGGAGCCGCCGACGTACGGCTCCGCTGACGCCTGCACCACGGCTGAGGTGGGGGCGTCAGACGGTGAGGGCGGGCGTGGGGGGCGCAGGCGCTGCCGTAAGGAGGTCACGGCCAGATCGTGGCACGGCCCCGATCCCGACCCGCTACGCTGCGCCAAAACCTGGGCCAGTCTTCAGCCTAGGATGAGGTGAGAGGCGGAGGTGCCGGGTGCTCTACTGGGTGTTCAAGTGGGTGTTGTTCGTTCCGGTCGTCCGGGCGGTCTTCCGCCCGACGATCGAGGGCGCGGAGAACGTGCCCGACGCCGGCCCCGCCATCCTGGTCAGCAACCACATCTCGGCGGGGGACACCTTCGTGCTGCCCGCCATGATCCGACGCCGGGTGACCTTCCCGGCCAAGGCGGAGCTCTTCACCTCCCGCAGCCTCGGCGGCCGGGTGGTGGGCTGGTTCCTGCGCAACGTCGGCCAGCTGCCGATGGACCGCTCGGGCGGCCGGGCCAGCGCCACCAGCATGGAGGGTGTGCTGTCGGTCCTGCGCCGCGGTGACCTGCTGGGCATCTACCCCGAGGGCACCCGCTCACCCGACGGCCGGCTCCACAAGGGCAAGACCGGGGTGGCGCGGCTGGTGCTGCAGGCCGGGGTCCCGGTGATCCCGGTCGGGATGATCGACTCGCAGTTCGTGCCCGCGCGGCTGACCCGCATCCCCCTCATGCGTCGGCCGAAGATCCGGATCGGTCCGCCGCTGGACTTCAGTGCGTACGCCGGGGCCGGCAACGACCGGACGGTGCTGCGCTGGGTCACCGACGAGATCATGGCCGCCGTGATGGACCTGTCCGGCCAGACCTACGTCGACGCCTACGCCAGCTCGGTCAAGGACGCCGCCATGGCGGGCCGGGAGTTCCCGACCACCGAGCTGGCTCGCCCGGGTGCGGACCGCCCCGTCCCGACGCCCCCAGCCCCGGCGCCCGCCGAGGACGGCGCACGATGAGCGACGAGCTCGTCTCGGTCGACCCGGCCGGCAAGGTCTCGGTCGAGTCCGGCAGCGGCGGTGGCCGGGGCATCTACTGGGTCCTGAAGAACCTGGTGCTGGGCCCGGCGATCAGCAAGATCTTCCGCCCGCACGAGGAGGGCACCGAGAACGTCCCGCGGGAGGGCGCCGCCATCCTGGCCAGCAACCACCTCTCCTTCGCCGACTGGCTCTTCATGCCGCTGGCCCTGGACCGTCGGGTGACCTTCGTGGCCAAGTCGGACTACTTCACCGGCGTCGGGGTCAAGGGCTGGGCCCAGAAGCGCTTCTTCGCCGGCACCGGCCAGGTCCCGATCGACCGGACGGGCGGCCGGGCCAGCGAGGGTGCGCTCCGCGCCGGGCTCAAGGTGCTGCAGCGCGGCGAGCTGTTCGGCATCTACCCCGAGGGGACCCGCAGCCACGACGGCCGGCTCTACAAGGGGCGTACGGGGGTGGCCCGGCTGGCTCTGCTGGCCAAGGTCCCCGTCATCCCGTCGGCGGTGATCGGGACGGACGTGATCGCGCCGCCCGGCAAGATCGTCACCAAGATCGTCAGCCCCACGGTGCGCTTCGGCGCCCCGCTCGACTTCTCCCGCTACTACGGGATGAGTGAGGACCGGTTCATCCTGCGGTCCATCACCGACGAGATCATGTACGCGATCATGGAGCTCTCGGGCCAGGAGTACGTCGACCTG
>JAOPXW010000090.1 GCA_025964935.1 Friedmanniella sp.
GCATCGCGCAGCCGGTCCGGACCAAGGGCCAGCTCGCCGGCGAGACCATCATCACCGGCTGGACCGGCGACCCCCCGGTCCACACCCTGCCCACCGAGCTCCGCGTCGGGGCCAGCACCGCCGCTCCCCGTCGCCGTCCCTGACCCCCACCCTCCACACCCCGCACCACGCAGACCACTTCTCTTCGAACGACACCCGTGTCGAGACAGCAGCCCCATGACCCTCACCGCACCCCGTCGGGCGACGCCGTACGGCGTGATCTGGCGGACCCGACTCTTCCGCTCCGCCGAGCTCACCCTGTTCCTCTCCGGGATCGCGGTGTCCTCCTCGAGCCCGCAGCTCACGCTGTTTTTCGTCCAGGAGCTGGGCGCGTCCCTGCCGGTGGCGGGCCTGTACTACCTGACCAACATCACGGCCCCGCTGGTCGGGTTCCTGATGGGCCGCTGGTCCGACCGGCGTACGGACCGGCTGACCCTGTTCCGCCTCGGTGCCCTGCTGGGCGGCCTGGGCTGGACGGCCATGGCCCTGTCCACGGCCGTCTGGATGCCGTTCGCGGTCAGCGTGCTGGCGCTCGGGGCGGCGGGAGCGGCCGGGTCCCAGGTCTACGCCGCGGTCCGCGACGAGCTGAGCCGGCACCCCACCGGCTTCGACGCCCAGGTCATCGCCACGATCCGGATGGCGTTCACCGCGGGCTGGATCGTCGGTCCGGTGCTGGGCAGCGTGCTCGGCGGGCTGCTCGGCCTGCGGGTGCTGCTGGGGCTGACCGCCCTGCTGACCCTCAGCCAGCTGCTGCCCATGATCGGGGTCCGCGCCCCCCGCTTCGTCCCGGCGACGGCGACCGGCGGGACGCGTCCGGAGACGGCCCGGCGTGACCGGCGGGCCATGGGGCCGTTGCTGGCCTTCGCCGCCCTGGCCGTGCTCGCGGTGTCCGGGGACACGGTCAAGTTCGCCTACCTGCCGCTCTACATGGAGCAGCAGCTGCACACCTCCGACACCCTGCGGGGTGCGGTGATCGCCACCCAGCCCGTGCTGGAGCTGGTCCTGATCCCGGTGTTCGCCCGGCTGGCGACCCGCTTCGGGGCCATGCGCATGGTGGTCGTCGGGACCACCTTCGGGGTAGTGGCCAACGGCTGCTACGCCCTCAGCTCCTCCGTGCAGGGGCTGTTCGTGGGCCAGGTCCTGATGGCGGGCCTGTGGGCCGTGATCGCCGGCCTCGGGGTCTCGGTCGCCCAGGACCTCTATCCCCAGGGCGTGGGCGTGGCCTCTTCCACCTTCCTCAGCTCGATCATCTTCGCCTCCACCTTCGGCGGTCTGATCGGCAGCCTGGGCGTGCAGGCGCTGGGCATGCCGGGGGTCTTCTTCGTCCCCGCCGGTCTCTGCGTCGTGTCGACCGTGGGGATGGTCCTGCTGGCCCGCCGGCTGCGTCGACCCGCCCACCCCGACCGGGCGGAGCAGCCGGCCGACCTCAGCAGGTCGGCGGCGTAAGGCCAGTCAGGCCCGGCCGCCCGGCCAGGCCCGTCCGCCCCACCCGGGTCACGCGATGCTCCGCAGGTGGGAGTTGATCCGGTCCGCCTGGAGCGCCCGGATCATCACCAGGTGGGCCGCGCCGATCGCCCCGCTCCGCTCGTCGCCGCGGCCGGCGACGATGGCCAGGTCGGCGGTGGCCAGCGGCAGCGAGTACTGATAGACCGACTCCCGGATGCCGACCAGGAGGTGGTCCCCGGCCGCGCTCAGGCTGCCGCCGACCACCACCAGGTCCGGGTTCAACAGGTTGACCGAGTACGCGATCGCCCGACCCAGCGTCCGACCCGCCTGTCGCAGCAGCCCCACCGCCTCGGGCACGTTGGCCGACACCATGGCCATCGCCTCGCGGGTGTCGGCGACGACGAAACCGAGACCGCGGAGGTCCCGGACCAGACTCCAGCCCGCGGCCAGTGCCTCTACGCACCCGATGGCCCCGCAGCGGCACAGCGGGCCGGTCTCGGGGTCGATCCGGATGTGGCCGATGTCGCCCGCCGCGCCCCGGGACCCGCGGAACAGGGAGCCGCCGCTGATGATGGCGCTGCCGATCCCGGTCCCCGCCTTGACGTAGAAGAGGTCGTCGGCCGACCGCCAGGAGGCGAGGTACTCCCCGTACCCCCGGGCGTTCACGTCGTTCTCGACCACGACCGGGACGTCGAAGCTCTCCCGCACCAGGCTCTCCACCGAGACCCCCTCCCAGCCGGTCATGACCGAGGGGAACGCGACCTCCCCGCGGACGAAGTCGACCGGCGCCGGGACGGAGAGGGCGACCCCGACCAGGTCGCCCAGATCGCGGCCGAGCTCGGCCACCAGCCGCCGGCCGGTGTCCACCAGCCAGCCCACGGCCGGCTGGGGACCGTCGCCCACGGCGACCTCGCCGACCTCCTCGTGCAGGACCCGGCTGTCCAGGTCGGTGACGACCAGCCGGATGTGGTCCTCGCCCACGTCGGCGGCGAGGATGAAGTGCCGCTCGGTGTTCAGGGTCAGGGTCTTGGAGGGCCGGCCGCCCGTGGACCGGGCGTCTTGGCCCTCCTGGATCAGCTCGGCCCGGAAGAGCACATCGAGCCGCTCGGCCACCGTGGAGCGGGACAGTCCGGTCCGTGCCGTGAGCGCCGCCCGGGTCCGGGCCTCGCCGGAGGCGATCAGTCCGAAGACGTCGCCCACGCTGGCACCGGAGCTCAGGGCGGCCATCCGCGTCAGGCCTGGGTCGGTCCAGGCCCGGGGGCCGCGGCCCTCGGGACGATCTCGGGGACCTCGATCACCCGCGTGGCGCGGGCCCGGGTCTGGCTGACCAGGTCGGCGTTGCGCCCGTCGCTGCCGTGGGTGCGCTCCAGCGCCTCGGCCAGCGTCCGGCCGAACCGGAGGTGCCGCGCGACCAGCCGCTCCACCCGTACGGCTTCACTCGGCTGCACGAACCAGCACTCGTCCAGCAGTCCGGCCACCGCGTGCCAGGCCGGCAGGTCCGACAGCAGGTAGTTGCCCTCGGTCACGACCAGCGGGATGTCGGCGGGGACGGGGACCGCGGAGCCGATCGACTCCTCCAGCGCCCGGTCGAAGGTGGGCGCGTAGACCACGGCATCCTCGCGGGAGCGGAGCCGGCGCAGCAGGTGCACGTAGCCGGCGGCGTCGAAGGTGTCGCTCGCCCCCTTGCGCTCCCACCGGCCCAGTCGGCGCAGCTCGGTGTCGGAGAGGTGGAACCCGTCCATCCCCACCAGGACGGCGTCCGAGCCCAGGGCCGCGACGATCAGCTCGGCGATGGTGGACTTGCCCGCCCCGGGGGACCCGGTGATCCCGAGCACCGTACGGCGTCCCGACACGACCAGCGCCCGCGCAGCGGCGATGAGGTCCTCGACGGTGGCCCGCTCGACCTCGGGCCCGGGCGCGGAGGGCACCGGACCCGGGGTGTCGGTCATCGACGCCCCGCCCGGGTCGGTGGGCAGGGGCAGCGCGGTGCGGCCGCGTACCGGCCGTCCTGGTGGAGGTCCATCACGGACCTAGCATCCGGCGACTTGAGGGTGAAGTCAATCGAAAGGTTGACACCTTATGCAAGAATCTCGACATAAGTAGCCAGACATCCTCGGAGGCACAGATGCAACGACGCTCGCTTCGCTCCCGCAAGGCCCTTCTTCCCCTCGCTCTGCTGAGTGCGGCGACCCTGATGCTCGGAGCGTGCGGCCAGTCCGCCGACCCCGGCACGGCCAGCTCAGCCCCCGCCGGCTCCAGCAGCAGCGGCGGCAGCGCTGACGGCCCGGTCGCCGTCACCCTCATCACCAAGGACTCGCTGAACCCCTTCTGGATCGCCATGCAGAACGGCGCCAAGCAGGCGGCCAGCGCCAACGACGTGAACCTCACCATCGCGGCCGGCAAGGCCGACGGCGACGAGGACGGTCAGGTCAAGGCCATCGAGGCCGCCGTGGCCCGCGGCGACAAGGGCATCCTGATCGCCCTGAACGGCCCCGGGGTCAACCCGGCCGTGGAGAACGCCCGCAACGCCGGGCTCTACGTCATCGCCCTCGACACCCCGCCCGAGCCGGCCGACACCGTCGACATCACCTTCGCCACCGACAACTTCAAGGCCGGCGAAGCCATCGGCAAGTGGGCGGCGGCGCAGCTCGACGGCAAGAAGGCCACCATCGCGCTGCTCGACGCCTTCAACGACAAGGTCATCTCGGTCGACTACAACCGCGACCAGGGCTTCCTGACCGGCATGGGCATCGACACCAAGGACCCGAAGAAGAACGGCGACGAGGACAAGACCGGGAAGTACACCGGGGGCAAGGGCGGCGACTACGAGATCGTCTGCAACGAGCCCACCGGCGGCAACCAGGACAAGGGCAAGACGGCGATGGAGAACTGCCTCTCCACCGGCAAGGCCATCAACGTCGTCTACACCCTGAACGAGCCCGGCGCCGCGGGGGCCGCGGACGCCCTCGACGACGCCGGCAAGAAGGGCGCCATCATCACCTCGGTCGACGGCGGCTGCGCCGGCGTCGAGAACGTGAAGAACGGCACCATCGGCGCCACCGCTCAGCAGTACCCGCTGAAGATGGCCCAGCTCGGCGTCGAGGCCATCGCCAAGATCGCGCGCGGCGGGGAGAAGCCGGCCGTCACCCCCGGTCTCGACTTCTTCGACACCGGCGTGGCCCTGGTCACCGACAAGAAGGTCGACGGGCTGGACAGCATCACCAGCGACGAGGGCCTCAAGCTCTGCTGGGGCAACAAGTAACCCCACGCTGACCGACTTCCGCCCGGCACCTCTGGCCTCTGGTGCCGGGCGGAACCACGTCCGGACAAGTCTCGGGCGTCCGGGTCTCCGGAGGTCAGGCCTCCGGCGGCCGGGCCTCAGGCGTTGGTGGCGTCCTCAACCTCGCCGACGAGCTCCTCCAGGATGTCCTCCAGGAACAGCACCCCGGTGGCCCGGCCGTCGTCGTCGACCGAGCGGACCACGTGCGTGCCGCTGCGCCGCATGCTGGCCAGCGCGTCCTCCAGGTCCGCCGTACGCCGTACGGAGGTCAGGCGGCGGATGCGCTTGCCCGGGATGACCTCGTCGACCCGGTCGCCGACCAGGTCGAGCACGTCCTTCAGGTGCAGGTAGCCGGTCGGCTCGCCGTCGGCGTCGGCCAGCAGGTAGCGCGAGAAGCCGTGCTCGGCCACCTCCTCCTGGACCCGGGCCGCAGTGGCGCGATCGGGCAGCAGAACCAGGTCGGCCGTGGGGACCTCGACGTCGCAGACCTTCTTGGCCGTGAAGTCGAAGGCGGCGGTCAGGGCACCGGTCTTGTCGGCCAGCACCCCTTCGCGGGTCGACTGCTCGACGATGGTCGCGACCTCGTCCAAGGTGTACGCGCTGGTCGCCTCGTCCTTGGGCTCCACCCGGATCAGCCGCAGACCCAGGTTGGCCAGCCAGTTGAGGCTGACGATGACCGGCTTCACCACCCGGGCGACCAGGACCAGGGGCGGCGCCAGCAGCAGGGCCGCCCGGTCGGGGACCGAGAACGACAGGTTCTTGGGGACCATCTCACCCAGCACGACGTGCAGGAAGCTCACCAGCATCAGGGCCACGACGAATGCCGTCACCCCGATCGCAGTGTCCGACAGCCCGGTCAGCCCCAGGGGGATCTCCAGCAGGTGGTGGATCGCCGGCTCGGAGACGTTGAGGATCAGCAGCGAGCACACGGTGATGCCCAGCTGGGTGGTGGCCAGCATCAGGGTGGCGTGCTCCATGGCCCACAGGGTGGTCTGGGCCGAGCGGTCGCCGGCTTCGGCCCGCGGCTCGATCTGGGAGCGGCGGGCGGAGATGACCGCGAACTCCGCGCCCACGAAGAAGGCGTTGACGGCCAGCAGCACGACGAGCCAGATCAGCCCGGGGACGACGTCAGCCACGGCCGGCCCCGGGTCGGTCGGAGGTCGGGTCGTCGGTCGTGGTCAGCGTGTCCCCGGGCGTCGTCGAGTCCCCGGTGGTCGTGACGGTCGTCGGGTCCCCGGTGGTCGGGTCGGTCGCCGTCTCGCCCTCGGGCGGGGCGACGACGCGTGGGGTGTAGCGGACCCGGTCGACCCGGCTGCCGTCGAGGTGCTCGACCCGCAGCTGGCCCTGGTCGATCTCGACCTCGTCGCCCACCTCGGGGATCCGGTCCAGGCGGTCGGTGACGAAGCCGCCGACGGTCTCGTAGTCCTCGTCCTCGGGCACGACGATCCCGGCCCGCTCCAGCAGCTCGTCGGGGCGCAGGCTCGCGTCGAAGGTGACGGAGGCGCCGCGGCGGATCAGGCCGACCTGGGCCCGGTCGTGCTCGTCCTGCAGCTCGCCCACGAGCTCCTCGACCAGGTCCTCCAGGGTCACCATGCCGGCGGTGCCGCCGTACTCGTCGGTGACCACCGCGACCTGGAAGCCGTCGTGGCGGAGCAGCCCGAGCAGGGTGTCCACCCCCATCGACTCCGGCACCCGCAGCGCCGCGGCCTGGATGTCGGCGACGGTCCGCTGGTCCCGCTCCTCGGGGGTCAGGGCGAAGGCCTGCTTGATATGCACGATCCCCAGCACGTCATCGGCGTCCTCCCCGATGACCGGGAACCTGGAGAACCCGGTCCGCCGGGCCAGGGTGAGGACGGCCCCGGCGGGCTCGTCGGCCCCGATCCTGGCCATCCGTACGCGGGGGGTCATGACCTCGGCCACGGAGTGGTCGGCGAACCGCAGGGTCCGGCCGAGCAGGGTCGCGTGGTCCTCGTCCAGCAGCCCCTCGGTGGCCGACCGGCGCACCAGCGAGCTCAGCTCCTCCGCGGACCGGGCCCCGGACAGCTCCTCTTTGGGCTCCACCCCCAGGGACCGGATGACGGCGTTGGCCGTGTTGTTGAACAGGGCGATCACCGGGCGGAACACCGTGGTGAAGAGCGTCTGGAAGGGCATCACGGCCATCGCGGTCCGGTGGGGTCGTGCCAGCGCCAGGTTCTTGGGCACCAGCTCACCCAGCACCATCGAGAACAGCGTGGCCAGCAGCAGCCCGACCACGGTCCCCACGACCGGGACGGCACCCTCGGGCACCCCGACCCCCTGCAGCGGAGTCTCCAGCAGAGCGGCCACGGCCGGCTCGAACGTGAACCCGGTCAGCAACGTGGTGACGGTGATCCCGAGCTGGGCGCCGGAGAGGTGGGTGGAGGTGATGGTCAGGGCCCTGATGGTGGGTCCGAAACCCTGCTCGCCCCGCTCCCGGCGACTCTCCAGCTCGTGCCGGTCGAGGTTGACCAGAGCGAACTCGGCCGCCACGAACAGGCCAGTGCCCACGGTCAGGAGCAGGCCGACGCCCACCATCAGCCATTCGAACAGCACTGCACCGACTCCGATCTCGGGCCCCACGGGGCCAGGGGCGGCACGAAAGTGCACCCTCCTGAGAGGGTCAATCTACCGGCTCCGGCCCGGGCGTCGGCCCAGCGAGATCGCGGCCGGCGGCTCAGACCGGGTCGAACCCGGCGACGGAGTCCGTGGACGCGGCCCACCGACGCGCGGCGTCGGACTCCTCCTGGGTGCGGCGATAGGCCGCCCAGAACACTCCCCCGACGGCGGCACCGATGACAACCATCACACTCCACTTCATGGAACCCACCCTAGTCGCCCGCAGCCGAACCGGACCGTCGGCGAGGACGGCCCGGCCCGGGATCGGGGCACCTCCGGCTGAGGGCCCGGGGGCGGGTCAGGAGGCGGCGCGGCGCAGCTTGTCCAGCAGCGGGCCGGCAGCCTTCTCCAGGAACTCCGACTGGCCCTCGTCGCCGACCTGCACCAGGGCGATGTCGGTGAACCCGGCCTCCCAGAACGGCTTGACGCCCTCGACGATCGCGTCCAGGTCGGGTCCGCACGGGATCGACTCGGCCACATCCTCGGGACGGACGAACTGGCTCGCTCCCGTGAACCCGGCCGGGGTGGGCAGGTCGGCGTTCACAGCCCAGCCACCGGCGAACCAACGGAACTGGTCGTGAGCCCGCGCCACGGCCGTCTTCTCGTCCGGGTCCCAGCAGATCGGCACCTGGCCGATCTTGCGGGACGCCGTGTTGCCCTTGATCGCGTCCCATCCCTGGACCGCCTCGGCGTTCGGCTCGGTGGTGATCAGGTGGTCCCCGAGCGGGGCGAACCGCTCCACCGACCGGTCACCCGAGACGGCCAGCCCGATGGGGACGCCGTTCTCGGGCACGTCCCAGATCCGGGCCGAGTCGACCCGGAAGTAGTCGCCCTCCCAGGTGGTCAGCTCCCCGGTGTGCAGCTCCCGGATGATCGTGACCGCCTCCTCGAGCATGTCCTGGCGCTGGGCGACCGGGGGCCACCCCGCGCCGGTGATGTGCTCGTTGAGGTTCTCCCCCGACCCGAGGCCGAGGATGAACCGGCCGTCCGACAGCAGCTGCAGCGTCGCCGCCTTCTGCGCCACCACCGCCGGGTGGTAACGGATGATCGGGCAGGTGACGTACGTGGCCAGCTCGACCCGGGAGGTGGCCTGGGCCACCGCGCCGAGCACGGTCCAGGCGTACGGGGCGTGCCCCTGGGCCATCAGCCACGGCGAGTAGTGGTCGCTGGAGACCTCGAAGTCGAAGCCGACCTCCTCGGCCTGCACCGCGTACGCGACGAGCTGCTTGGGCCCGCTCTGCTCGGTCATCAACGTGTAGCCGAACCTGGTCATGCTGTCCTCCCGAGCGCCGGTCGACCGCTCACTTGTCGAGTTGGGTCTTCAGGCGGTCGATGTGCTGGGAGGCCTCGGCCTTGGTCATGTCGGCGGACAGCTCCTCGCCGGCCTCCCGGGCCAGGGTGTCGAGGTAGCTCTTCTGGGACGCGGTGATGGGGTCGTCGCCACTCACCCAGTCGTTGGGGTCCTTCTCGAGGGCGTCGTCGCCCGGGGTGGAGGCCCCGAGGGTCTCCTCGTTCTTCTGGGGGGACGTCTGCACGTCCTGCACCTCTTCCTGGGCGGCCTGGCTCGTCTCGGACGTGAATTCGCTCATGGTGCACACCGTAGGCGGTCGCTCCGACAGTTCGGTTCCGACGGGGTCAGCGGGGGGCGGCCGGAGCCACCTGGGGCAGGCCGCCGGGCAGCGGGCCGGTCGGGGCCTGGCCGGACAGGGGCGGGGCGAGCAGCATGCTCAGGCCCAGGATCAACAGCAGGGTCACCGCCGCCAGCCACCCCGCGATCAGCACCACCCGCCGGGGCGGAGCGCTCGCGGGAAGGAGCGGGGTGAGGTCGAGGCGCAGGTGCCGCAGCCCCGGGCCGGGGAAGGTCTGGCCCCAGCCGATGGGGCCCCGGTGCAGGACGTGCACGTCGTCACCGCCCGTGCCCGGCGTCGACCAGGACCGGCGACGAGACGGGCCGAACCGTCCGGGTCGCGTCCTGGCGAGCCCCCGCGGTCTGGGTCACCGCGTAGAAGCAGACCTCGTGACCGTCCGGGTCGTGGAAGCCGACGAGCCGGCCGCGGGCGCCGCTCATCACCGGGGTGTGCTCGATCCCGAGCCGGTCCAGGTGCTCCGCGCAGCGTCCCAGGTCCTCGTCGGCGGGCAGGCCCATCATCATCGGGCCGAAGTCCCGGGTCGCCGCGGCGGCCACCGGGTGCTCGCGCAGGGCCAGGCTGACCGTGCCCAGCGGAGCGAACGCCATCCCCCGGACCACGCCGTCGGCGTCGGGCCACTCCAGGTCCTCGACCAGACCGAAGACGTCGGCGTACCAGCGACGGCTGACCGACAGGTCGGCCACCGGGATCTTCACGGCCAGGATGGCCAGGTCGGGCAGGGGACGCGTCATCTCTCCTCCAATTGGGTACTGTTGCGCTGTACTCACAACGTTCGGCTACAGCGCTACAGTTGTCAATAGGAGGGAGGGAAATGGTTCCGAATCCGAACCAGGAGCGTCGGGCCTACCACGCCCCGCGCCGTAACGCCGGGGCGCAGCAGACCCGGGAGCGGATCCGTACGGCGGCTGGTGAGCTGTTCCTGGCCGACGGTTACGCCGGCACGTCGATGCGGTCGGTGGCCCGGGCGGCCGGGGTGGCCGAGAAGACGGTCTACCTGCGGTTCCCCACCAAGACCGACCTGCTGAAGGAGGTCGTCGAGACCGCCATCGTGGGCGACGAACTGCCCATCCCCGCCGCCGACCGGGAGTGGTTCCGCGCCGTGCTGGCGGCACCCCCCGCCGACAAGATGGCGCTGCTGGCCGACGCCTCCGCCGACCTGCACGAGCGGACCGGGGCCTTCTTCTCGATGGCCCGCGGGGCGGCCGCGGTCGACCCGGAGGCGGCCCGGCTGTGGGAGGGCGGCAAGCGCGGACACCTGGCCGACATGACGATCTTCGCCCGCAACCTCGTCGAAGCCGGCCTCGTCCGCCCCGAGGACGAGGACCAGGCTCGCAACACGCTGTACGTGCTGGTCGGCCCGGAGTCCTGGCACCTCGTCAGCGTCGAGCTGGGCCAGGACCCCGCGGCCTACCGGGCCTGGCTCACCGCGGCCCTGCAGGCCGCCTTCCCCTACCGCGGCTGAGAGCCTCAGGCGCCGTGCGCCTCGACCGAGACCGGCTGCCACTCGTTCCAGGTCGCCAACCGCGACTCGTAGTCCTTGGTGGCGATCTCCAGCGGGGCCTTGCCGAAGAAGATCCGCAGCGGGGGCTGGTCGGCGTCGACGACCTTGAGGATCGCGGCGCGGGTGGCGGTCGGCTCGCCCCGGTTGTTGGCGGTCGCCCGCTTGCCCATGGCCTCCCGGACCTCCGCGTACGCCTCGATCGGCTCGCTGTGCTGGGCGGAGGGACCGGCCCAGTCGGTGGAGTAGCCGCCGGGCTCGACCAGAGTGACGTGGATGCCGAAGCCCTTGACCTCCTGGGAGAGCGCTTGCGAGAAGCCCTCCAGGGCCCACTTGGAGGCGTGGTAGGCGCCGATGCCGGCGAACGCCGAGATGCCGCCGATGCTCGACACCTGGATGATGTGGCCCGAGCCCTGCTCGCGCAGGATGGGCAGGGCGGCCTGCGTCACCCAGAGGGCGCCGAACACGTTGGTCTCGAGCTGCCCGCGGATCTCGTCCTCGGTGACCTCCTCGATCATCCCGAAGTGGCCGTAGCCGGCGTTGTTGACGACCACGTCGAGGCGACCGAAGTGCTGCGCGGCCTGCTGGACGGCGGCGAAGTCGGCGGCGCGGTCGGTGACGTCGAGCTGCAGCGGGAGGAACGCGTCGCCGTAGGTGGCCAACAGGTCGTCGAGGGTCTCGATCTTCCGGGCGGTGCCGGCCACCTTGTCGCCGCGCTCGAGGGCGGCCTCCGCCCACTCCCGGCCGAAGCCCTTGGAGGCGCCGGTGATGAACCAGGTCTTAGCCATGCTCGTGTGCTCCTTGCGAGTCGTCGTTGTCCTTCCCGGAGGACAACCCGCCGACGGCCCGGATGCTTCCCGTCCGGCCACGACGGACGGCTCACCCGTTGCGGGCCCTCGCGAGCGGAGCGCGGTTGTGCGAGGGTGCGGAGATGGTGACGGCGTACGCGGAGGCCATCGCCCAGACGTTCGACCTGGGGGTGCCGCTGGAGCCCCCGACCCTCGCCGGCGCCGGGGAGCAGGGCCGGCTCTGGCGGCTGGTGACCGACCGGGGCGTACGCGCGGTCAAGGAGCTGCGCCGTCGGCAGACGCGCGAGGACGCCGAGGCCGACGCGGCCTTCCAGGAGGCCGTCCTGGCCGACGGCTCGGTGCCCATGCCGCGCCCGCTGCGCACGGCGTCCGGCGAGGTCCTCGGCGAGGTCGGCCCCCACCAGGTGCGCGCCTATACGTGGGTCGAGCTGGCCTCGCCCGTCACCGGCTGCGACCTGGCGCTCGTCGGGAGCACCGTGGCGGCGCTGCACCGGGTGCCCCACCGGGGCGGCCGTCCGGTGTCGCCCTGGTCCAGCGAGCCGGTCGGGGCCGCACGCTGGGCGGACCTCCGCCACCGGGCCCGAGCGGCGTCAGCCCCGTTCGCCGAGGCGCTCGAGGCCGAGATCGGCCACCTGCTGGCGCTGGAGACGGTGATGACCCCGCCCGTCCGGGTGCAGACCTGCCACCGCGACCTGTGGGCGGACAACGTGCTGCCCACCCCGACCGGCGGGGTCTGCATCGTGGACTGGGAGAACTGCGGAGGGGAGGACCCGGTCCGCGAGCTCCCCGGGCTGCTGCTGGACTTCGGCGCCGGTGACCCCGAGCGGGTCCGCACGCTGTACGCGGCCTACCGGGACGCGGGCGGCCCGGCTCGTCTGAGCGAACCGGCCGACTTCACGGCCGTGGCCGCCCAGTTCGGGCACTTCTGGGTCGCGGCCGCCGAGGAATACCTCCGTCCGGGAGCGACCGCCGACGAGCAGGCGCACGCGCTCAGCCGCCTCGCCGAGCTGCTCGACCCGCCCTTCCGGGTCGCCGACCTCGAAGCCCTGCTGGACACCGTCGCCGGGCTCGGCTGACGGTAGGCCTCAGCGACCCGGGGTCTTGGCCAGGGCCTTGGCCTCCTTGGCGGCCGCCCGCGACCCGAACAGGTCCCCGCCCCGCAGACGGGCGCTCGACAGCTCCTCGAGGGCGGTCTGCAGGACCGGACCGTACGCCGCCAGGTCGCCCCGGGCCCGCTCCCGGAGCAGCTCGACCACCCGCTCGTTGGCCGCCCGGGCCCCCTTGCGGTCCCCGTTGCTGCGCGCCGCGGCCAGGGTCTGCTGCGCCAGCGCCAGCTCGTCGGGTTCAGGCTCCGGTGCCGGCTCGGGCACGGGTGTCGGCGTGGGCACGGGTGTCGGCGTGGGCTCCGGCTCGGGCTGCGGTGCCGGAGTGGGCTGGGGTGCCGGCTCTGGCTCCGGCGCCGACGTGGGCTCCGGCTCGGGCTCCGCGGCAGGCTCAGGCTCGGCTGCCGGAGCGGGCACCGGC
>JAOPXW010000102.1 GCA_025964935.1 Friedmanniella sp.
GCCCGTGCAGCCGTTGGCGTTGGAGTTCGGCGACGCCGCGACGGTGAACGCCTGCGCACCGTCGCCCGCAGGCGCCGTCGCGGTGAACGTCCAGCTCGACTTGGCGGTGGACGACGTCTGCCGCGGCAGGGTCGCTGCGCCGGTGACGTCCACGCACTTGGTGTCACTGCTGGTGACGAGGGTCAATGTCAGCGCCACGCCCTGCTTGGCGTAGACCGTCCCGCCCACGCTCGCCGTGCCGGCGCCGCCGCTGAACACGGCGCTCGTCACGCTGGAGGCGAAGGCGGCCGGGGCGTTCACCGCCCCGATGGCGGTAACGACGGCTGCAATCAACGCAACCCTGCGGAACGCCGACGAGGCACGACTTGCCCCTCGTGTTCCCTTGTTTGATCCCATCACGATGTCTCGTGCCCCCTGAAACTCACGCGAGCCCCCCGTGAGCTCCCCCGCCGAGAACGGTATGGGTGTCAGAACGCCCCTGGGCGCGATCGGGCGTTCAAAAGGCTGAACGGGGGGCCTAGCGGGGTCCTCGCTTATACATTTGAACGCTAAGCAGGCGTCGAAGCTCCCATCAGCCGCCTGAGCCGAACGAGTCCGGCAAAGCCGCCCCAAGGCGGGTGGCGGCCCATTAGAGTTTGGCCATGCGGCCCCGTGCGGTGTCCAGACGCGCTCTGCCGCCACGCCGTACGGTGCGGGCGCAGGGCTGGTCGGCCACGGCCGCCGGCTGGGGCGTGGGGCTCGGCGTCACGGCGCTGATCCTGTGGACCCCGTACCTGCCGTTCGGTCTGCGCAGCCCGTCGCTGCACCTGGTCCTGGACACCCTCGACGCCGCGGTGGCCCTGCTGGTCGCCTTCCTGCTGCACGGCCGGTTCCGGCGGGACCACCGGTGGCAGGACGGCATGCTGGCGTACGGGCTGGTCCTGCTGGCCGGGGCCGGACTGGGGCTCAGCTATCTGGCGCAGGCCCTCCCGCACCTGCGGCCCGGCACGATCGAGGTCTGGATCCCCATGACCGGCCGGGTCGTGGGAGCCCTGTGCATCCTGCTGGCCGCCGCGCTGGGCTCGCGGCCGGCTCCCCGCCGGTGGCAGGGGAGTGGTCTGCTGCTGGTCCTGGTGGTCGGGGTGCTGCTGATCAGTGGGGGATTGTGGCTGCTCCGCGAGCGACTCCCGGTCGCCCTCGACCCCAGCGGGGTGCCCGCCGCCAGCGGACACGTCTTGCTGAGCGGCCATCCGTTCCTGCTCGGGTCGCAGGGCCTCGCGGCGGGATGCTTCCTGGCTGCGTCCCTGCTGTTCGCCCGGCAGGCCCGCACCGGCCCCGACCACCTGCTGCGGTGTCTCGGCCCGGCCTGCGCCCTCGGCGGGTTCGCGCGGCTGAACTACGTGCTCTTCCCCTCCCTGTACACCGAGTGGGTCTACACCGGTGACGTCCTGCGAACCGGGTCCTACGTCCTGCTGCTCGTCGGTGCCGCCCGCGAGCTCAACGCCTACTTCGGCCAGCAGACCACCCTCGCGGTGCTGGAGGACCGGCGCCGCCTGGCGCGCGAGCTGCACGACGGGGTCCTCCAGGAGTTGGCCTACATCCGGGCCGAGAGCTTCGCGCTGCCGGCCGACTGGGGTGTGGGGGACCGGATCCAGGCCGCCTGTGACCGGGGCCTCGACGAGGCGCGCGCCGCGGTCCAGGCACTCGGGCACGCCGACGACGAGCCGCTCGCCCATGTCCTGCGGCGGGCCGCCTCCGAGATGGCCAGCCGCTACCACGTGCTGCTGGACCTCGAGGTGGATCCCTCGATCCGCGTGGACGCCGACCAGCAGCACGCTCTGATGCGCATCACCCGCGAGGCGGTGGCCAACGCCGTACGCCATGGTCAGGCCGCCCAGGTCCAGGTCCGGCTGCGGCGCGACGGGGAGCACCGGCAGCTCTGCATCGAGGACGACGGGCAGGGGTTCGACGTCAACCTGGCCCAGGCGAGTGCGACCGGCTACGGGCTGGTGAGCATGCGGGACCGCGCCCAGGCCCTGCCGGGCTCGCTGGCGGTACGGACCGGGTCGGGCCGGGGGAGCCAGGTGACGGTGACGTGGTGAGCGAGGCGTCGCCCGCGAAGGCGCTCCGGGTCGTGCTGGCCGACGACCATGCCGCCGTACGCGAGCAGGTGCGCCGGGCCCTGGAGTCCCAGGGCTGGGAGATCTGTGCCGAGGGCGCCTCGGCGGCCGAGGCCGTGACCCTCGCGCAGCAGCACCGGCCGGACGTGGCCCTGCTCGACATCCAGATGCCCGGCGGTGGGATCGCCGCCGCCGCCGACATCGCCCGCACCGTGCCGGACACCGCCGTGGTGATGCTGACGAGCAGCGAGGACGAGGAGGACCTCTTCGCCTCGCTGCGGGCCGGGGCCCAGGGCTACCTGCTGAAGTCAGCCGACCCCGCGGCCATGGGCCCGGCGCTGGCGGCCGTCGTCCGGGGTGAGGCCACCATCCCGCCCGCTCTGCTGGCTCGGGTCCTCCGGGAGTTCCGGACCCCGGCTCGACCCAAGGTGATACGGCGGTCGGCGTCAGCGGACAAGCTGAGCGCCCGCGAGTGGGAGGTGATGGAGCTGCTGACCGACGGGCTCAGCACCGAGGAGGCCGCCCGCCGGCTGTTCATCTCCACGACCACCGTCCGGGTGCACGTCTCGACCGTGCTCCGCAAGCTCCGGGTCAAGGACCGGCAGAGCGCCTTCCGGCTGCTGGGCGCTCACGCCAGTGAACGCGGGACCTGGACGCACTGACACGGGTCCTGAGTCGGACGGGGCAGCTCCGGGGTCGACGGAGGTGCCCACCGAACAGCCCGGACGGGCCCGTCGGGCACCCGGCCACTACTGCCCCAGCCCCCTCCGGGCTGTCCGATAAGCAGCATTATGTCAAGTAGTGCTCGGATCGGCTCCCCCGGCGACCGTGTAATCGCCGGACCGACGCAGCACCTGGACGGCCACCCGACGGTGCACCTCCTCCAACCGGGTCGCCTGCAGCTCGGCCCGCGCCAGCAGCGCGGCCAGGTCAGGCATCCCGGCGCGGGCGTCCAGGTCGGCGGCCAGCAAAGAGCGCCAGCCGTTGGCCTTGGCCCGTACGGCGACGATGAGCCCCTCGACTTCGATGAGATCACTCAGGGCGGACCGGCGGACCAGCGAGCCGTTGGGCTTGAGCCGTCCGACCCGCTCACCGATCTGGAGGGCGACCCCCAGGAACGGGTCCGGCGGGACCTCCTGGGCGCGAAGTACCGCACGCAGGCTGACGAGGTCCTCGCGGACCTCGTCGCGGATCTCGGCCAGCACGTCGCCCCAGGGACGCCGCCGCTGGGAGGAGGCCGCCCGCCGGAACAGATCACGGCCGGCCCGGCCCGCGGCCTCGTGGTTGCGCAGATAGATGGCCAGGTGGTCGTGGGGCTGCTGAAGGAGGGTCACCCTCTCCAGTCAGGCCCGGAAAGTCGCCGCTGTCAAGGGGGTGCGTCGGGCCAGCCCGGTCACCACCGAGACGGTCCAGCCAGCAGGGTCACGACAGGGACGGCTCCCGCGCGGCGGACCCACCGTCGTCTTGGCCACATCGTCGACCGGCCGCGGCGGCAGCGCTGCCCCCAGCGGCCAGCGCAAGTCCTAGCGTGAGACGTACGACATCCGCCAGCGAGAGGCCCGACCATGACCGACCCGACCACTGCCCCGACCCCTGATGCCGCCGAGCGGGACGAGCTCATCGCGCTCCTCGACAAGCACCGCGCGCTCTTCCTGGTCACCGCCCGGGGCCTGACCGAGGAGCAGGCGCGCCTCACCCCAACCGTCAGCGCCCTCAGCATCGGCGGTCTGATCAAGCACGTCAGCGCGACCGAGGCCGGGTGGCTGGACTTCATCGAGCGCGGCGCGCCCGACCAGGGCGGCCCGGACTGGGACAACCTGTCGGCGTCGGCGTACGAGGCGTTCGCCAACGGCTTCCGGCTGCTGCCCGAGGAGACGCTGGCCGACACGATCACCGCGTACGAGGAGGTCGCTGCACGCGCCACCCGGCTGGCCCGCACCGTCGACCTGGGCCAGGTGCACCCGCTGCCCGAGGCGCCCTGGTTCGACCACGAGTCCTGGAGCAACCGCCGGGTGCTGGTGCACCTGATCGCCGAGACCGCGCAGCACGCCGGCCACGCCGACATCATCCGGGAGACCATCGACGGCCAGCGCACCATGGGCTGAGCGCCCCTCTGGAGCACCGGGTCCCAAACCCGACGTTCCCTATGGTGAGACAAGGGATACAAGCCGGGTCGGCCGTCGTACGGTTGACCCATGCACACCAGGATCCACGTCGACCTGCTCAGGACCGCCACGGCGACCTGTCCGCGAATGCCCCGCTGACACCTCGCCTGCTGTTCCCCGCACGTCCACCTGCCTCCTGAAAGTGACTCACCATGCCCGCCTCCCGTCGTCCCCGCACGCCCATCGACCTCGCGGCCACCGCCCTCCGGCTCGCTGACCAGCGGGCCCTGTGGGAGCCCCTGGTCCAGTTCGACCCGGTATCCCGCTTCTACGCCCGGCTCGCCGCCCAGCCCGACTTCGAGGTCTGGCTGCTGACCTGGGTGCCCGGCCAGGGCACCGACTGGCACGACCACGGCGGCAGCGCGGGGGCCTTCGTGGTCCTGACCGGCGCCCTGACCGAGGAGCACGCCCGGGTCCGGCCCGACCGGCTGCCGACCATCGAGCCGCGGGCCCGGACCCTCAGCGCCGGCGCCCTCCGGCCCTTCGGCACCCAGCACCTGCACCGGGTCCGCAACGACGGGCTCGCCCCGGCCGTCAGCCTGCACGTCTACTCCCCGGCGCTGGTCCGGATGAACCGCTACGCCCTCGAGGGCACCGAGCTGCACCTGGTCGAGACCGAGCGGGCCGGAGCGAGCTGGTGAGCCTCGACAGCCGTCCGACCGTCCGCCGCAGCGTCGACTCGCTGCTGGCGGCCGCCCGGGCCCGGCTCCGTCGGCTCAGCCCCGAGGAGGCCGCAGCCGCCTGGGCCGACGGGGCCGTCCTGGTCGACATCCGCCCCGCCGCCCAGCGGCAGGCCGAGGGGGAGCCCGAGGGCGCCCTGGTCGTGGAGCGCAACGTCCTGGAGTGGCGTTTCGACCCCAGCAGCGACGCCAGGCTGCCGGTGGCGGCGTACGACCTGCAGGTGATCGTGCTGTGCCAGGAGGGGTACACCTCCAGCCTGGCGGCCGCGGCCCTGCAGGACCTGGGGGTGCACCGGGCGACCGACGTGACCGGTGGCTGGACCGCCTGGCGGGGCGGCGCGGCCCCGACCGCCCGGGGCTGGCCGTCGAGCCCTGGGGTGGTCGCCCACCGCTGACCCACCGCCGGAGTCGCGATCAAAGGTATGACGGCAGGACCATTGACGGCGCGGACCGTTGTGGACGGGGCAGAAACCCGGCCGAGGGCTCCGATCACGGCAAAAAAGGCGCCCACGTCGCAAGATTCGGTCAATTTCACGAGGCGCCGCCCCGTCGGTGGCGCAGCAACCAGTCAGAATGACTGCCGTGAAGGTTTCCCCCCCACCACGCCGGGCTGTGCCGTCCGGCGACAGCCATGTCGGGCGCAGCCTGATCGGCTGGGTGGTGGGGTTCAGCTGCTCGGTGCTGGCGGACCAGATGTTCTTCCTGGCCCTGACGTGGGCCGCGCTGCAGACCACCACGCCCGGACACGTCGGCCTGGTGCTGGCCGCCGGCTCGATCCCCCGGCTGCTGATCCTGCTGCTGGGCGGGGTCGTGGCCGACTCGACCTCCCCGAAGCGCATCATCATCGGCACCGACAGCGGGCGGGCCGTGACGATGGCCGTCGCGGCCGCGGTGCTGTTCTGGACCACTCCCAGCACCTGGGGCCTGGTCGTGCTGGCCCTGGTCATCGGGGCCCTGGACGGCCTCTTCCTGCCGGCCGTCGCCGCGCTGCCCGTACGGATCGCCCCCGCCCACCTGATGGGCCGCGTGGCCGCCCTGCGGACCCTGACCCAGCGGATCGGGCTGTTCGGCGGAGGTCCGCTGGCCGGTTGGCTGATCTACCTGTACGGCCCCGGCGCCGCCTTCCTCGGCTCCGCCGCGTTGTTCGCGCTGTCGGTCGGGTCGCTGCTCCTGGTCACGGTCCGGCCCGGTTTGACTCCCCCACCGCCGCCCCGACCGGCCGCCGAGACCCTGACTGCCGAGACCCTGACCACCCCGGCCTCGACCGCTCCGACCTCGGCGGCGACCGCTTCCGACCCGGGCCCGAGCCGGCCCGGCCGCGTCCGGACCCTGGTGGACAAGGCCGCGGACGGCCTCACAACCGTCCGGGACAGCCCGGTCATCGCGACCATGCTGCTGCTGATCGGGTTCAACAACCTCGGGTTCTCCGGTCCGTTCACCACCGGCATCCCGCTCCTGTCCGCGGCCAACGGCTGGGGAGCCCGGGGGGCCGGGCTGCTGATCGGGGCGTTCGGGGTCGGCGCGGCGGCCAGCGGGTTCACCCTGTTCCTGGTGCGCTACGTGCCCAAGGCCGGCAACCATCTGCTGATCGGATCCCTGCTGATGGCGGTGTCGATGATCGGGATCGGGCTCGTCGGCAGCCTGACCCTGGCCATGCTGTGCTCGTTCCTGATGGGGGTGGCGTCGGGCATCTACGGCACCCTCGCGTACGCGCTGCTGCTGACCGCCACACCCGAGCACGAGATCGGCCGGGTCATGTCCTTCCTGTCCCTGACGCTGGAGGGCGTCGCCCCGATCAGCTTCATGGCCGCCGGCTTCATCGCGGCCCTGCTCAGCCCGCAGTGGAGCTTTCTGCTGGGCGGCGGGCTGTCGCTGCTGGCCACCCTGCTGTTCGCCGCGCGACCGCTGCTGCGGCGTCAGGAGATGGCCCGACCGCAGCCGAAACCCGCCGTCGCGACCTGATTCGGCCCTCGATCGGCGCCGACCCGAGCAGCAGATACGCCTGCGGCCCCCAGGTCGCCCTTGTCCGCCCTGGCTACCCTCCTGCCATGGCGATCAGCGAGGGTGACAGCGTCCGGTGGAACACCTCCCAGGGAAAGACCGAGGGAGAGGCGGTGGAGAAGAAGACGTCGGACTTCGAGTTCGACGGCCAGACGTTCAAGCCGACCGAGGACGACCCGTACTGGATCGTGAAGTCGGCCAAGAGCGGCAAGAAGGCCGCCCACAAGGAGTCCGCCCTGAGCTGAGGCGACGTCCGGTGCGGCCCCGGATCCCCTCACGGGGGATCGGGAACCCGCCGGGTCAGCGGGGCCGGTAGGCCCCGACGCTCCAGGCCAGGTGCCCGGAGCTGACCTCGACCCGGTGAACCTCCTCCAGCTCGCGGGCCAGCCGTCGGAGCAGCCGCCGGCAGGCCCAGGCGCGGGAGTAGACCGACACCACGACCACGCCACCGGGCGCCAGCCGGCGGGCGTAGTGGACGATCGTGCCCAGCGGGTCGGGCAGGTAGTAGACGACCTCGTTCAGCACCACCACGTCCGGCGGCAGGTCGGGCCGATAGGTCGTGGCCTCGGCCAGCTCGAACCGGGTCCGGTCGTCCTCCTTGACCCGGGCGCGCTCGATCGCCCCGGGGAAGCTGTCGACACCCAGGTAGCGGGCGTAGCGCAGGCCCTCCTGGAGGATCCCCTGCGAGCACCCGACGTCGAGCACGAAGCCGTCGGCCCCGTACGCCTCCACGACGCCCCGCACGGCCCGGTAGCGGACCGCCTCGGTCTCGGTCCGGAGCCGCTGCCAGGCGTCCTGACGGTTCTCCTTGGCGTTGTCGCGGGTCAGGACCGGCCGGGCCAGCCGCAGCGGCATCGGCACCCGGGCCATCACCGCCGCCGTGATCGGGTGCTCCAGGACGGCCTGGACGACCGTCACGCGAACCGGGCCGGGTCGCCCGCGCCCTCGCGGACGATCATCGGGGTCCCGTCGGAGAAGTCGACCACCGTGGTGGGCACCTCGCCGCACTCCCCCGAGTCGACGACCGCGTCGAGCAGGTGGTCCAGCTGCTCCTTGATCTCCCAGCCCTGGGTCATCGGGGCCTCCTCGCCCGGCAGCAGCAGCGTGCTGGTCATCAGGGGCTCCCCGAGCGCGGCCAGCAGGGCATGGGTGACCGGGTGCTCGGGGATCCGGACGCCGACGGTGCGCTTCTTGGGGTGCAGCATCCGCCGGGGCACCTCCCGGGTGGCCGGCAGGAGGAACGTGTACTGCCCGGGGGTGGCCGCCTTGATCGCACGGAACACGACGTTGTCGAGCTGGACGAACTGTCCGAGCTGGGCGAAGTCGCCACACATCAGGGTGAACTGGTGCTTGTCGTCGAGATGGCGGATGCTGCGGATGCGGTCGAGGCCGTCCTTGTTGCCCAGCTGCGCCCCGAGGGCGAAGCACGAGTCGGTCGGATAAGCCACCAGCCCGTCGGCGCGCAGGATGTCCACGACCGCGGCGATGCTCCGCGGCTGGGGGTTGTCGGGGTGAACGTCGAAGTACCGCGCCATGGCCTCAGCCTAGTGTCGGGGGGTGTCCGGGCCCCGGAACCGGACGCGGGGCACAGCCCGGGTTGCCGATAAGTTACGACCATGGTTAACAAGGTCGCACTACTCACCGCCGGCGGGTTCGCCCCCTGTCTCTCCTCCGCCATCGGCGGGCTGATCGAGCGCTACACCGAGATCGCCCCCGACGTCGAGATCATCGCCTACCGCTACGGCTACCAGGGCCTGCTGCAGGGCGACTCGATCACCGTGACCGACGACGTACGCCGCAACGCCCACCTCCTGCACGGTTTCGGGGGGTCCCCGATCGGCAACTCGCGGGTCAAGCTGACCAACGCCGCCGACCTGGTCAAGCGCGGCCTGGTGGCCGAGGGTGTCGATCCCCTGCAGGCCGCCGCGGACCGGCTGACCGAGGACGGCGTCGACGTCCTGCACACCATCGGGGGCGACGACACCATCACCACCGCCGCCGACCTGGCCGCGTTCCTGGCCCGGAACGACTACGCGCTGACCGTGGTGGGGCTCCCCAAGACCATCGACAACGACGTCATCCCGATCAAGCAGTCCCTGGGCGCCTGGACCGCCGCCGAGCAGGGTGCCCGGTTCGCGGAGAACATCATCGGCGAGCACAACTCCGGTTCGCGGATGCTGATCGTGCACGAGGTCATGGGCCGGCACTGCGGCTGGCTGACCGCGGCCACCGCCCAGGCCTACCGGGACTGGCTCGACACCCGTGAGTGGCTGCCCGAGATCGGGCTCAGCCGGGAGGGCTGGGACGTGCACGGCGTGTACGTGCCCGAGGCCGTCTTCGACCTGGAGGCCGAGGCGGCCCGGCTGCGTACGGTGATGGACACGGTCGGCTCGGTCAACCTGTTCGTCTCCGAGGGCGCCGGCCTGGACACGATCGTGGCCGAGCTCGAGAAGTCCGGCGCCGAGGTCGCCCGCGACCCCTTCGGTCACGTCAAGATCGACAAGGTGAACCCGGGAGCCTGGTTCGCGAGCAAGTTCGCGGAGCTCCTCGGGGCGCAGAAGGTGATGGTCCAGAAGTCCGGCTACTACTCCCGCGCGGCCGCGGCCAACCAGGCCGACCTCGACCTGATCCGGTCGATGACCGACCTCGCCGTCGACTCCGCCCTCCGCGGCGAGCCGGGCGTCATCGGCCAGGACGAGGAGCAGGGCGACGTGCTGCGGGCCATCGAGTTCGATCGCATCAAGGGCGGCAAGCCCTTCGACATCACCGTGCCCTGGTTCGGCGACCTGCTCGCCGGCATCGGCCAGCCGCCCGCTCAGGCGGCCGCCGCGCACTGACGCCGGTCCGCGGGCCCGGGTCGACCGCCACGGTCGGCCCGGGCTCATACGCTCCGGGACCGTCGCGGGAGCCGGAGCCGCGGACCGGGGTCAGTGGGCCAGCCAGAGGGCCGTGACCGAGGCCAGGAGAACCAGCGGAGCCACGACCAGCCCGCGGAGCGCGAACCGGCCCCACGACACCGGCACCCCGGCCGACCGGCAGCGGGCCGCCCAGAGCAGGGTGGCCAGGCTGGCCCACGGGGTCACCAGCGGGCCCGCGTTGACCCCGACCAGCAGGGCGGCGAGCCGGAGCGGCGAGCCGGCCGCCGGCTCCAGCGCCAGATAGCTGGGCAGGTTGTCCAGCACGTTGGCTCCGAGTGCCCCCAGACCGGTCATCCGGGTGAGGGCGACCCAGCCCTCCCCGTGCCCGGCGGCCACGCCGAGAAGGGTCCCCAGCCCGTGGTCGTGCGCCAGCTGGACGAGCAGGAACAGCACGCTGACCCCCAGCACCAGCGGCCAGGGCAGCAGCCGCCAGGCCAGCAGGTCCCGGCGGACCACCACACAGGCCATCACCAGGATGACCGCCGCGATCGCCGAGGCCACCAGCACGTCGACCCCGAGCAGGAAGGCCGGGCCGAGGGCGGCACAGACCACCGTGGCCAGGACCAGCAGGCCGCGGTGCCCGGCCGGCTCCGGCTCGGCCAGGGTGTAGCGCCCGCGCAGCGAGCGGCGGAAGATCAGGAACAGGGCGAGCACGGTGACCAGCACGCTCGCCACCGCGGCCGGCCAGAGCAGGGCCAGGAAGTTGGGCACGCCCGGGTTCGGCAGCCGGCTCAGGGCCAGCAGGTTGGTCAGGTTGGACACCGGCAGGAACAGTGACGCGGTGTTGGCCAGCCAGACCGCGGTGTAGGCGAAGACGGCCGGGCTCAGGTCGAGCTGCCGGGCCAGGGTCAGGACCACCGGCGTGAGGAGGACAGCCGTCGTGTCGAGGGAAAGGACCGCGGTAGCCAGGACGGCCACGGCCACCACCAGCAGCCAGAGGCCGATGACGGACCCGCGGGCCAGCCGGGCCGCTCCGCGGGCGATGTTGGCGAACACCCCGATCTTGTCGGACAGCTCGGCCACCACCGTGATGCAGACCAGGAACCCGAGGATGGGACCGACCCGGGACACCAGCTCACCGATCTGCACCCGATCACCCTAGGGTGGCTCGGACACCCCACCGGCTGAACCACCGGTCCTGGTCACCCTCACGAGCGGCGCTCGTCGTTGTGGAGAAGATCCTGCCCGGTAGTCCACGCCGAATCTTCTCCACAACTCGGCCGACCTAGGCGTCGCCCTCGAAAGCCTCCGGCGGCGGGCAGCTGCAGACGAGGTTGCGGTCCCCGAACCCGCCGTCGATGCGGCCCACCGGCGGCCAGTACTTGTCCGAGCCGGAAGCGTAGATGGGTCCGGTGTGCAGACCGGCGGGGAAGCCCGCCACCCGACGGCCGTACGGATGGGCCCACTCGTCGGCGGTCAGCTGGGCCTGGGTGTGCGGGGCGTTGACCAGCGGGTTGTCGTCTCGGGGCCACTCCCCCGCCTCGACCCGGTCGATCTCGGCCCGGATGGCGATCATCGCATCGCAGAACCGGTCCAGCTCCTCCAGGTTCTCCGACTCCGTCGGCTCCACCATCAAGGTGCCGGCGACCGGGAAGCTCATCGTCGGGGCGTGGAAGCCGTAGTCGACCAGCCGCTTGGCCACGTCATCCACGGTGACGCCGCTGGACCGCGTGAGCGGCCGCAGGTCCAGGATGCATTCGTGGGCCACCCGCTCGTGCGAGCCGGAGTAGAGCACCGGGAAGGCGTCGTTCAGGCGTACGGCCACGTAGTTCGCCGCCAGCAGCGCGTGCTCGGTGGCCGACGTCAGCCCGTCCGGCCCCATCATCGCGATGTAGGCGTAGCTGATGGGCAGGATGCCCGCCGAGCCGTACGGGCCGCCTGAGATCGGACCCACGCCGCCGGCCCCCGCACCGTCGCCGTCGAGGAACGGGTGCCCGGGCAGGAACGGGACCAGGTGCTCCCCGACCCCGACCGGCCCGACCCCGGGGCCGCCGCCGCCGTGCGGGATGCAGAACGTCTTGTGCAGGTTGAGGTGGCTGACGTCGGCCCCGAACCGACCCGGCTGGGCCAGGCCGAGGAGGGCGTTCAGGTTGGCCCCGTCGACGTACACCTGGCCGCCGGCCCCGTGCACGAGCTCGCACAGCTCGGTGATCCCGGCCTCGAACACCCCGTGGGTCGAGGGGTAGGTGACCATGATCGCCGCCAGCTGGTCGCGGTGCACAGTGATCTTGGCCCGCAGGTCGTCCAGGTCGACCGAGCCGTCGGCGGTGGCCTTGACCACGACCACCTTCATCCCGGCCATCACCGCCGAGGCCGCGTTGGTCCCGTGCGCCGAGGACGGGATCAGGCAGATCCGGCGCTCCTGGTCGCCCCGCGAGTCGTGGTAGGCCCGGATGGCGAGCAGTCCGGCGAGCTCACCCTGGCTGCCGGCGTTGGGCTGGATGGAGACCTTGGCGTAGCCGGTGACCTCGGCCAGCCAGCCCTCCAGGGTCTCGATCAGCCGGGTGTAGCCCTGGGCGTCCTCGCGCGGGGCGAACGGGTGCAGGTTGGCGAAGCCGGCGTACGAGATCGGCTCCATCTCGCTGGTGGCGTTCAGCTTCATCGTGCAGGAGCCGAGTGGGATCATCCCCCGGTTGAGGGTGAAGTCCCGGTCCGACAGTGCCCGCAGGTAACGCAGCATGGCGGTCTCGCTGTGGTGGGTGTTAAAGACCGGGTGGGTCAGGAAGGGCGTCTGCCGGGCGCTGGCGCCCAGATCCCCGTACGCGGTCCCGTCGGCCCCGGCCCCGTCGGCCCCGGCCCCGGATCCGGCCCCGAAGGCGGACCGGACGGCGGCCAGGTCGGCGTCGACCGCATCCTCCCCGACGGAGACCCCGACGTGGTCGGCGTCGACGGCCCGGAGGTGCACCCCACCGTCGTGCGCCGCCGCGACGACGGCGGCGGCCCGGCCGGGCACCTCGACCAGCAGGGTGTCGAAGAAGTCCTGGTGAGCCACCCGGGCGCCGGTCGCGGCCAGGTCCTGGGCCAGCGCGGTGGTCCGGTCGTGGACGGCCCGGGCGATCGCCCGCAGCCCCTCGGGTCCGTGGTAGACCGCGTACATGCTGGCGGTGACGGCCAGCAGCACCTGGGCGGTGCAGATGTTGGAGGTGGCCTTCTCGCGCCGGATGTGCTGCTCGCGGGTCTGCAGGGCGAGCCGGAACGCGGCCGTCCCGTCCACGTCGCGGGAGACCCCCACCAGCCGTCCGGGGAGCGAGCGCTCCAGGCCGGCGCGGACCGCCATGAAGCCGGCGTGCGGACCGCCGTAGAAGAGCGGGACGCCGAACCGCTGGCTCGACCCGACGGCGACGTCGGCTCCCCACTCCCCCGGCGGGGTGGTCAGGGTGAGGGCCAGCAGGTCGCAGGCGGCGATCACCAGGGCGCCCTGCGCGTGGGCCTTGTCGGCCACCGCGGCCAGCTCGGCCGTGTGGGCCAGCCGGCCGCTGGCCCCGGGGGTCTGGACGACGACGGCGAAGGCGTCGACCCGGTCGAGGGCCTCGACCAGCGGACCGTCGGCGACCACCGTCTCCAGACCGAGCGCGGCCGCCCGGGTCGACACGACCCCGACGGTCTGGGGCAGGGTGTCGGCGTCGAGCAGCAGCACCTGACCGGTCTTGACCGAGCGTCGGGCCAGGGTCATCGCCTCGGCCACGGCGGTGGCCTCGTCCAGCAGGCTCGCCCCGGCCGTGGGAAGGCCCGTCAGGTCGGAGACGACCGTCTGGAAGTTCAGCAGGGCCTCGAGCCGGCCCTGGCTGATCTCGGGCTGGGAGGGCGTGTAGGCGGTGTACCAGGCCGGGTCCTCGAGCACGTTGCGTCGGATCACCGAGGGGGTGATGGTGCCGTGGTAGCCGAGACCGATCATGGCCCGCAGCGGCCGGTTCTCCGCGGCCATCGCGCGCAGGGTCTCCAGCGTCTCGGTCTCGGACTGGGCGGCCGGGAGGTCCAGGGGCCGGGTCATCCGGATCGCGGCCGGCATCGACTGCTCGACCAGCTCGGCGAGGTCGCTGAGGCCGAGGGCGGCCAGCATCTTGTCGCGTTCGTCGGCCTGCGGGCCGATGTGCCGGGAGGCGAAGTTGAGCACCGGGAGGGCGTCGAGGGAACCGGAGGCTGAGGCGGCCATGGGAGCTTCTTTCGGGCGTCCTGAGGAGGATGCGGCCCGCTGAGGCGGACAGCACTCCCCCTCTGTCACCGGGTGGCTCCAGAGTTGCCATGGCGACGCGGTCTGGGTGCCTGAGAGGTTCCGGGGATGTTGCCCCTTCGGCGCCACCGGTGCATCACTGCGACCGACGGACTCTCCCGCGCTGCTGTACGGCAGGGTCGAGACTACTCCACGCTCCCGGCGGCCCGCACGTCACGAGCGACCCGGCAGCGGGGTGGATCAGCTGGCCTCGCGGGCCCGGCGGCGGCGGGACAGCTCGTCCCCGGTGACCTCGACCTCGACCTCGGCGACGGCCTCGGCCCGCTCGGCCGGGAGCTCGGACAGGGTGCCCTCGATCGAGCGCCAGACCCCGCCCAGCGCGATGCCGAAGACTCCCTGGCCCCCCCGGACGAGGTCGATGACCTGGTCGTCGGAGGTGCACTCGAAGACGGAGACCCCGTCGCTCATCAGGGTGACCTGGGTCAGGTCCTGCACGCCGCGGGCCCGCAGGTGCTCGATGGCGGTGCGGATCTGCTGCAGCGAGATGCCGGCGTCGATCAGCCGCTTGATGACCTTGAGGATCAGGATGTCCCGGAAGCTGTAGAGCCGCTGGGAGCCGGAGCCGGAGGCCCCGCGAACCTCGGGAACGACGAGGCCGGTACGGGCCCAGTAGTCCAGCTGGCGGTAGGTGATGCCGGCCGCGCTGCACGCGATCGGACCGCGGAAGCCCAGGTCGACGGGAAGCGGGGAGAAGTCGCCCTCGAAGAGCAGGTCCTGGGTCTCACCCAG
Organism: Friedmanniella sp.; assembly: GCA_025964935.1. GTDB lineage: Bacteria > Actinomycetota > Actinomycetes > Propionibacteriales > Propionibacteriaceae > Microlunatus. Next base: position 14,824 of record JAOPXW010000102.1, read on the forward strand.
GGCGGGCTCGGCCGGACCCGTCGTCGCGGCCGGTAGATCGGTGCTGCTCACGTTGCCTCCGATGAGAAACCTGCGGAACTGCGATCGGGAAGAGGAAACCCACCCGAGTTCCCTGCACGTAATTCCACGGTCGGCATTACCTGATGAACGCTACGACCCCCCACGAAGGAGGGTCAACGACACGCCGCGAACCCGCACGACCAATGTCGAACCCTCTACTACAACCTCAGACCGCCCGGCGCGTCCCCGACGCCCCCGCCGCCGGAACCCGGCTGACCGCCAGGGCTCGTGATCAACGGCGCGCTGACTAGGCCTTCGGCTCCTCGCCGGTGACGAAGTCGTCGGGATTGACCTGGTCCAGGAACTCCCGGAACTTTTCGACCTCGTCCTCCTCCGCCTCGGGGATCTCGATGCCGGCCTCGTCGAGCACGTCCTCGGCGCAGTAGATCTCGGAGCCGATCCGCAGGGCGAGGGCGATCGCGTCGGAAGGGCGGGCGCTGACCTCGATCCCGTCCACCAGCAGGACCGCGTAGAAGGTGCCGCCCGCGAGCTTGGTGATGTGCACCTCGCTCAGCCGGTGGCCCAGGGTGGTGAGGGTGTCGACCATCAGGTCATGGGTCAGCGGCCGGGGGGGCACGACGCCCTCCTGGGCGTTGGCGATCGCCGAGGCCTCGTTGGCCCCGATCCAGATCGGAAGGTAGCGGGTCCCGCCCACCTCGCGCAGCAGCACCATGGGGGCGTTGGACGGCATCTCGACCCGGACACCGACCACATCGAGTTCACGCATGACTCCACCCTACTTCGGGGCCGGCACGCCCTGGGCCCCTCCCTGGAGGGCGCCCGTACGCGGTGGGTCTCAGCCCTCCATGGCCGTGCGGACCAGCGCGGCGTGGAAGCTGATCACCAGCTGGGTGACCTCGCCGGTGACGTCGCGGTTGCCGCTCGAGCGGCGTACGTGGGGGGCGATGGCCTGCTCGACCAGCCCGACCTCGCGGTCGGCCGACATCTTGAAGGCCCGGAGGTGGCGGCCGTCGATGCCGTACTCCGCCATCCGCTTGGCCGCGATCGCCAGGGTCAGGGCGTCGCGACCGTAGAAGGCGGTGCCGCGGCGGGGCAGCACGATCTGGGTCCGCTCCAGCTCGAGCAGGGCGGCCTCGGTGAGCCCGCTCGCCTCCAGCAGGTCGGCCCGCGACAGCCGCAGCGGCTGCTTGGGC
>JAOPXW010000123.1 GCA_025964935.1 Friedmanniella sp.
GAGCATCGGGGCCGGCTCGGCATGTGCGGCCGCGCGGCCCTCGCGCCAGCCGTTGGTGATCGGCAGCCGACGGTCCCGCCCGAAAGCCTTGAAGCTGATCTTGGTGCCCGGCGGGTACTGCCGCCGCTTGTACTCCGCGACGTCCACCATCCGCATCACCCGGTCGACCAGGGCGGGGTCGAAGCCCAGGGCGAGGATCTCCTCGCGACCGCGGTCGCCCTCGACGTAGTCGTCCAGGATGTCGTCCAGCACTGCGTAGTCGGGCAGTGAGTCGCTGTCCTTCTGACCCGGCCGGAGCTCGGCGCTCGGCTCCTTGACGATGCTGTTCTCCGGGATCGGGGGCGTCTCGCCGCGCGCCACCGCGTGCTCGTTGCGCCAGCGGGACAGCTTCCACACCCAGGTCTTCGGCACGTCCTTGATCGGGGCGAACCCCCCGACCGCGTCACCGTAGATGGTCGAGTAGCCGACCGCGAGCTCGCTCTTGTTGCCGCAGGCCAGCACGATCGAGGGTCCGTGCTGGTTGGACTGGGCCATCCAGATCATGCCCCGGATCCGGGCCTGCAGGTTCTCCGCGGCCACCCCGTCGATGTCGAGGGCCTCCTCGAACGCGTCGACCACGGGCCCGATGGGGATGGTGGTGAAGTTCAGCCCGGTCCGGCGGGCCAGCTCCGCGGCGTCGCTGCGGGAGTGCTCGGAGGAGTAGGCGCTGGGGTTGGAGATGCCGTACACGTTCTCGGCCCCGATGGCGTCGCAGGCCAGCGCGGCGACGAGGGTGGAGTCGATGCCGCCGGACAGCCCCAGGAACACCTTGCGGATGCCGTTCTTGCCGCAGTAGTCCCGCAGGCCCAGGGTGAGCGCGGAGTAGACCTCCTCCAGGCTGCTGAGCCGCGGGGCCACGGTCGGCATCAGCCGGTCCGCGGGCGGGTCCCCGGCGTCCGAGAGGTGGTGCCGGGTGATGACCATCCCGCTGCGGGAGTCCACCGAGGTCCCCCGGGGCGGGCGCTGCCCGTCGGCTGCGGCCGTGGCGGCGGTGTCGGGCGCGGGCAGCTCGACGGTCGCCGCGCCCAGCTCCAGGTCGGTGACCACCAGCTCCTCCACGAACTGGGAGGCCCGCAGCACCAGGTGCCCGTCGGCGTCACTGATCATGGTGTCGCCGTCGAAGACGAGCTCGTCCTGCCCGCCGACGAGGTTCACGTACGCGAGGGGGCAGCCGGCCTCGGCGGCCCGGCGGGAGACCAGCAGGCCGCGGGTGTCGTCCTTGTCCCGCTCGTACGGGCTGGCGTTGATCACCGCGAGCAGCCCGGCCTGCGCCTCGGCGGTGGCGGCCACCGGGCCGCCGTCCTGCCACAGGTCCTCGCAGATCGCCAGGGCGACGTCGATCCCGCGGATCCGCAGCACCTGCAGCTCGTGCCCGGGCTTGAAGTAGCGGTACTCGTCGAAGACGCCGTAGTTGGGCAGGTGGTGCTTGGCGTACGAGGTGACGACGTGCCCCCGGTGCAGCACCGCCGCGGCGTTCTGCGGGTGACCGTCCTTGGGGTGCGCCGGGTCGTCGGTGCGGTCGAGGTAGCCGACCACCACGACCAGGTCGCCCAGCCCGGCGTCGGAGAGCCGGCCGGCCAGCCGGTGGATCGAGGTGCGGGACGCCTCCACGAAGCTCTGGCGCAGCGCCAGGTCCTCGATCGGGTAGCCGGTCAGCATCATCTCGGGGAACAGCACGAGATGGGCTCCGGCCGCGCCGGCCCGTCGGGACCACTCGAGCACCAGGTCGGCGTTCGCGGAGATGTCCCCGACGGTGGCGTTGAGCTGGGCCATGGCGAGTCTCAGGTGCGGCACAGATCGAGCCTAACGACCACTTCGGCGGCCCTTAACCTCACCGTTGCCTGCGGACGGGCAGACTAGGCCCGTGGACAAGCAAACCGAGTTCGTACTGAGGGCCATCGAAGAGCGCGACGTCCGCTTCGTCCGCATGTGGTTCACCGACGTCCTGGGCTTCCTGAAGTCGGTCGCCATCGCGCCGGCCGAGCTCGAGGGCGCCTTCGCCGAGGGCATGGGCTTCGACGGCTCCGCGATCGAGGGCTTCGCGCGGGTCTACGAGTCCGACATGGTCGCCCACCCGGACCCCTCCACCTTCCAGATCCTGCCCTGGCGGGACAGCAGCCCGGCCACGGCGCGGATGTTCTGCGACATCTCCATGCCGGACGGCTCACCCTCGTACGCCGACCCGCGGTACGTGCTCAAGCGGGCCCTGAAGAAGGCGGCCGACCTCGGCTTCACCTTCTACACCCACCCCGAGGTCGAGTTCTACCTGTTCAAGGACCCGCTGCTGCCGGGGGTTTCCCCGACCCCGGTCGACCAGTCGGGCTACTTCGACCACACCCCGCAGAGCCTGGGCAGTGACTTCCGCCGCAAGGCCATCACGATGCTCGAGCAGATGGGCATCTCGGTCGAGTTCTCCCACCACGAGGGCGGTCCGGGCCAGCAGGAGATCGACCTCCGGTACGCCGACGCGCTCTCCACCGCCGACAACCTGATGACGTTCCGGGTCGTCGTCAAGGAGGTGGCCCTGTCGCAGGGCATCCACGCCTCCTTCATGCCCAAGCCCTTCACCGACCACCCCGGCTCGGGCATGCACACCCACATGTCGCTGTTCGAGGGCGACACCAACGCGTTCTACGACGCGAGCGCGGAGAACCACCTCTCGAAGGTGGCCCGCTACTTCATCGCCGGCCTGCTGCGGCACGCGGCCGAGATCACCGCCGTCACCAACCAGTGGGTCAACTCCTACAAGCGGCTGGCCGGCGGCGGCGAGGCCCCGAGCTACATCTGCTGGGGTCGCAACAACCGGTCCGCGCTGGTCCGGGTGCCGATGTACAAGCCCAACAAGGGGGCCTCGGCCCGGGTCGAGCTGCGCTCCATCGACTCCGCCGCCAACCCGTACCTGGCCTTCGCCCTGATGCTGGCCGCCGGCTTGGCCGGGATCGAGGGGGAGTACGAGCTGCCCGAGGGTGCCGAGGACGACGTCTGGTCGCTGACCGAGCGCGAGCGGCAGGCGCTGGGGATCTCTCCGCTGCCTCGCAACCTCGACGAGGCCATCCGGGTGATGGAGAAGTCCGAGCTGGTCGCGGAGACCCTGGGCGAGCACGTCTTCGACTTCTTCCTGCGCAACAAGCGGGCCGAGTTCGACGAGTACCGCCGCCAGGTCACCCCGATGGAGCTCATCCGGATGCTGCCCGTCCTCTGAGGCGGGCGCGCCCGACCAGGAGCGCGGGGGCCGACCCGGCGTACGGGGTCGGTCAGGAGAGCAGCGGCAGCACCGGGGTGAGGTCGGCGCGCAGTCCCGACGCGCGGATCAGCCCGGCCCGCATCGGCTCGGACCAGGCCACCCGGCCGGTGGCCAGCCGCAGGAACGTCACGGCGTCGGTCTCGACCACGTTGGGCGGCGTGCCGCGGGTGTGGGTCGGACCGGGGTCGCCCACCGCACACTGCACGGCGGCGTACGGCGGGATCCGCACCTCCACCGACCGGCCCGGGTGCTGCCCGGCCAGGATGGTGGCCAGCGTCCGGCTGCAGCGACCCAGCGCCCCGCGGAGCAGGGGCACGGGCGTCCGGTCCGGGAGCGAGCGGCTCAGGTCGTCGGCGTGCACCACGACCTCCACGATGCGGGTGGCCAGGAAGTCCTCGACCGTGCTCGGCCCGCGGGGCGTGCTGACGGCCAGCGGCAGCCCGGCGGGATCGGCCAGCCGCTCGCCCAGAGCCTCGATCGCCGCCTGCAGCCGCTCCACCAGCTCCGGGCCGGACCGGTCGCCGGTGGCGTCCTCGGTGGAGGCCCGGATCAGGTCGACGTCGCGGCGGTAGCGGCGGACCAGCTCGTACGGCGGCAGCCCCCGCTCCGGGGTCGGTCGGTCCAGCAGCCGCGTGAAGCCCTCGTGGACCAGGACCAGGTGCCCGGTCAGGTGCCGCACGTCCCACTCCGGGAGGACGGTGGGCCCGGCGAACGCGGCCTCGGGCAGCTCCTGCAGCCACCCGACCAGCGCGCGCGACTGTTCCTGCAGCGCCTCCGCGGCCTGCTGCTTCGTCCGTGCCATCGCCATCACCCTCGCCGGGACGCTACCAGGTGGCGTCGGCCGCCTCCGCCGACTCCGGTCGGTAGCATCGCAGGAGTGATGCGGCTCCAGACGACCCAGGGATCGCTGGCGCGTCGGGGCTTCCT
>JAOPXW010000017.1 GCA_025964935.1 Friedmanniella sp.
ACCCGTTCCGCGTGTACCAACTCCCCATCCAAGCGCACCGGCCCGATTCGACCACCGACTGGGGCCCTCAGCACGACCTGCACGAGCTGTCCGCCCAGCCGCACCGGATTCCATGCGCCTCCGAGCCGACCGTTGGGCCGGGCATCGGTGACTCGTTGGGGGAGACCGGCAGCTCCGACTGGCGCTTGCGAGGAGATCCTCATCAATCCCCGGAGCTGCTGTCGCCCGTCGACGCAGGAGATGCTCGTGACAGACACTCTCCTGCGCAGGTAATAGCTCATCTTGTCGCCGGAGACGTTGTTGAAGCCCACCGTCACCGACTGCGTCGCGCCAGCGTCACCCTGGAACGGATCGAGGTTCAACGCACCAAACTGTGGGGCGAAGAAGTGGACGCCCAGACGCGACTCCTGACTCATACGACGAAGCGCTGCGACGAGATCCGGCCCTGCGACCTTCCCACCCGTCGCCGTCGCAAAGAGCTGACCCGCGACCGCGGAGAAGAACTCGTCCTGGCGCTTGTTGTCCGGATACAGCGAGTAGGCACGCGACAGCAGGGTCTCAACGGCGTTGCCCGAGTTAAGTTCCTGGTCCATCACGTTCAGGGGTCCCGTCGCGTCCAACAGGTAGCCGATGCTGACTGTGTCGACCGCGATCACGCCGTCCAGGCGACCTCCGAACCAGCTCGACCACCCCCGGCGCAGGAGGTTTGCGGTGCGCGGAAAGTCAGGCATGGAGTTGAGGAAGACGGCACCGCGATCGAGGTCCCGGCCGTAAAGCGTGCGTTCACTCGCGGTGAAGCCGAAGTCGGGCTTCGTCTGGTCGGTTTTCAACACGGGCGAAAAGGTCTGCCCCAATTGGAGCCGGCCGTGATCCACGGTCACACGGGCGGCAGACCCTAGCAATCCGCCCGTCGCACGAACCTCAGCGTTGTTCTGAAACACGAGCAAGTAGTGCCGGGTGCCGCCCGCGCCCAAGACCTCCGGCGCATGGTGCACGAGCGGCTGGAATTTCTTGACCCCGTCCTTGCCGGTGTCGACCTGATTCCCCAGCTCGGCGGCCCGGGAGCGGACCGGCGACAGCCTGGAGTCCTGCAGGACCGACACGGCGTTGCCGAGGTCCTCCAACCCTCGAGCGGCGGTGTCGGTGGCCGCCGCGATCGTCCGGACCGCGCTGATCGACACCCGATCGCCGCGCAGCAGTCCGTGCGGCTTCGCCAGCACCGAGGTGACCTGCAGGGCGCCCTGGGCCACGTCGTACAAGCCGCGGGACGCGGTGGAGACGGCCTCGAGGTCCGACCCGACGAACGGGAGCGCGCTCATCGCGGACCAGGTCATCCCGTCGGTCCGGCTCTTCAGGCCGGCGGCCGTCGATCCCAACGACTCTGCGTCACGCCGAGCCGCGACAAAATCGCGGGCGGAAAGGGAGGCGCGCATCGACGAGGCCTCGGCCTTGGCCTGCGAGACCTCGCGAGCCGCCTGCGCGAGCTGCCAAGCGGCCAGCAGCACCAACACCACGATGAGGAGCGCCAGGCCGGCGATCGAGCGTCTGACCACGCGGCTCGTGCGGGTCCGGCGCTCGCGTCGACTCATGGCGCGATCCTCTCAGACGGGCCCTGGCCAGCCTGGGCCCGTCCGACCGGCAGGAGCGCCGGGTGCCCCGTCACAAACCGAGGAGCTGGCGGGCCTCGGCCGGGGTGGCGGGGGTGCGCTGGGCCAGTCGGCCCAGCTCGACGGCGCGCTCGACGAGCTGCGCGTTGCTGTCGACGGGGACGCCACGGCTGATCGTGAGGACGTCCTCCATGCCGACGCGGAGGTGGCCGCCCTTGGACAGCGAGGCCAGGGCGACGGGCAGGGTCGACCGGCCGATCCCGGTGGCCGACCACGAGGTCACGGCGTCGGGGAGGGCGCTGACGCCGGCGACGAGGGCGTCGGCGGTCCCGGGCATGCCGCCGGGGACGCCCATCACGAAGTCGCAGTGCACCTTGCCGCCGTGCGGCAGCCCGTGGGTGTCGAGGAGCCGGTGCATGGCGTGCACCTGACCAAGGTCGAACAGCTCGAACTCGGGCACCACCCTGCGCTCCTGGCTGAGCTGGTAGAGCTCGCAGACGAAGGGCCACGGGTTCGAGAACACGTCGTCGCCGAAGTTCGTCGTCCCCATTGTGAGACTGCACGAGTCGGGTGCGGCGTCGAGCACCCGCAGGCGCGCGTCCAGGGGGTCGTGGACCGAGCCCCCGGTTGACAGCTGGACGATCAGGTCCGTCTCCTCGTGCAGGGCGGCGACCGTCTCGCTGAGCCGGCCGAGATCCAGTGTGGGTCGGTGGTCGTCATCGCGGATGTGCACGTGGATCATCGCCGCGCCGGCGGCCTGGCAGGCCCGGCCGGTCTCCACCAGCTCCTCGAGGGTGGTCGGGAGCTGGGGGCAGTCGGCCTTGGTCGTTTCGGCACCCGTCGGGGCGACGGTGATCAGGATGCGGTCGGCAGGCACGTCGGTCACGCGGACATGCTGCCAGAGTGTGGGGTCTCGACAAGCTCGCCCACCGAGGGAAAGCGCTCGACCACCGAGTTGCACCCGCGATGAGGTTCTTTCGTTGCGAGCCGTTGTTCAGCGAGTTCTTCGCGCCAACGTGTCCGTCGCCGGGACGATCGTCGGCGCGGTCGACGAGCCGGGGCTGCTGGTCTACCTCGGCGTGACCCACAAGGACGGGGCGGACGAGGTCGCGTGGATGGCGCGCAAGATCTGGGAACTGCGACTGCTGCGCAACGAGCAGTCGGCGTCCGAGGTGGATGCGCCGGTCCTGGTCGTCAGCCAGTTCACGCTGTACGGCGACGCCCGCAAGGGCCGACGCCCGACCTGGCAGGCCGCCGCTCCCGGCCCGGCCAGCGAGCCGCTCCACGACGCCGTCTGCGTCGAGCTGGAGCGCCTGGGCGCCCGCGTGGAGCGCGGCGTGTTCGGTGCCGACATGCGAGTGGAGTCGGTGAACGACGGTCCGGTGACGTTGATCCTGGAGCGGTAGGGCTCTCGATACGGTCGCTGCGCGACCTACTCGACCAACGAGAGTCAGGGCATCGTCAGGGCCTTGAAGATGAAGAAGGCAGCGACGGCCAGGACGAGCACGAGCATCGTCGTCTCGATCGCTCGGCGGCGCTGTCGTTCCTGCTCAGGCGACAGCGCATGCCTACGTCGAGAACTCATCGCAATTCCTCCCGAAATGATCCCTGCGCCTGAAGGTTGACACTCACAACGGTTCGCAGTGGGGAAACGCGCGATGTCAGCGATGAACTCTTCGTGACGGGTCTCCGGCCCGCCGCGACGAGCGCGGCGG
>JAOPXW010000167.1 GCA_025964935.1 Friedmanniella sp.
GAGCTGGCCGCCGGCTACGCGCTGAACCGCTTCGAGGGCCTGAACAACGAGCCGGACATGGAGGTCCCCTGGGCCTACCACTACGTCGGACGCCCCGACCGCACCGCCGAGGTGGTGCACGCGGCCATCAACAACCAGTTCGGGCTGGGCCGCGGCGGGCTGCCGGGCAACGACGACTCCGGGGGCCTCAGCTCCTGGTACGTCTGGGCCTCGCTGGGACTGTTCCCGATCGCCGGCCAGAGCCTGTACCTGGTCAACACCCCGTCCTTCGCGCAGTCCCGGATCAGCCTGGGGGACGAGGAGCTGGCGATCGAGGCCCTCAACTTCGTCGAGCCCACCCCCGGCGGACGCACCCAGTACGTCCAGTCGGTGACCTTCAACGGGGAGCCCCTGACCCGGACCTGGCTGAGCGCCCGCACCCTGCACCGGGGTGGCCGGCTGGTCATCGAGCTGGGTCCCGAGCCCTCCGGCTGGGGAACCGACGACCGGCCGCCGTCGGTGTCGCCGCCGGGGTCCGGCTATCCGGCCGGAATGCCCGCGCCCCTGTCGGGCGAGGTGTCAGGATGAGACATCCGAGGAACGGCCCCGGCTCCGGCCGGTCACGTCCCGGCTTCTCGTGGGCCCGCGGCCCCGAGGCCAGCCTGGACCCCAGCAGGACCAACCACAGTGGCGGGGGACGGATGAACGGACACGACGCGATGCCCGACGAGACACCTCCCAGCACGTCGACCCGGCGACGCCTGGTCATCGTGGTCCGGGCCGACCCGGTCATCTGCGGCCACTCCGGGGAGGCCCGCAACCTGGCCGAGACCGCGCTGACCCGGGGCTTCACCGAGGTGCGGATCCTCACCTGGCCGATGGACCTGCTGAACGCCTCCGGTCTGCCCCTGAAGCCCCTGGACGGCGTCCAGCCCTACAGCGAGGGCATCGAGGTGGAGCGACCGGCGGCGGTGGGTGACTACCGGGTGCCGGACGGCCGCTACCTGGCCGGGATCACGGGCCGGCTGGTCGAGCTGTTCACCGACGGCGTGCCGACGGTGGCCATGTCGCTCTACCTCAGCCCGCACACCATCGTGGTCTCCGACGCGGTCCGGGTGGCCCGCTCGACGGGGCTGCCGGTCAACGTCACCACCATCGCCGAGGCGGTCGGCTCCGACGTCACCAACGTGGTCCGGTCCTGCGTCGCCGACGGCCGGTTCGGCGCAGCCGCCCAGGCCCTGTCGGCCTACCTCGACTCCGACGTACCGGTCGCGGTCTCCGACTACACCAGGCAGCTGATCATCTCCTCGGCGCAGGAGATCGACGACCGGCACGGCACCAGCTTCGCGGCGCGCTGCCGGGACCGGATCGAGATCTCCTACCCGGCCATCAACACCGCCGACTACCTGGAGCTCGATCCCGTCGAGACGGCGGAGACGCTGGCGGCCCGCGGGCTGACCGCTGACGGCTACGTGCTCTTCCTGTCGCGGCTGGCCCGGGCCAAGGGGGTCGACGACCTGATCGCGGGCTTCGCCGCCAGCCACGCCTGCCAGGACCTGACCCTGGTCGTGGCGGGCAGCGGGCCCCAGGCGGCCGAGCTGCACGCCCTGGCCGCACAGTCGCCGGCCGCCGACCGGATCGTCTTCCTCGACGACGTGGACGACGACGAGAAGCCCCACCTGATGGCCGGCTGTGCGGCCTTCGCGCTGCCCAGCAAGCCCCGACCGGAGTTCGTGGAGACGTTCGGCATTGCGCTGGTCGAGAAGATGCTGGCCGGCGGCGGACCCGTCATCACCACCGACACCGGGGGCATCGGCGAGGCCGTCGGGCACACCGCCCTGGTGGTGCCCGTGGACAGCCCCAGCTCGATCACCGCGGCGCTGGACCTGGCCGTCACGCTGCCAGACCACGAGCGGGCGACCATGGCCGCCGCCGCGCGCGAGCACGCCCTGCAGTTCGACCGCGCCCGGGTCTTCGACGCCCTGATGGCCCGGCTGGAGCCCAGCGGGGACCTCGCCCTCGCCTCGCTCTAGCCGGCGTGCGCCCGTGCCAGACTGGGCGCCATGACCAACCGCACCGCCCTCCGCTCCGGCCTGCGACGCCAGGTGGAGACGGCGTCCCGGCCCGCCCTGGTCCGGCTGCACGCGCTGCCGCGACCGCTGGTCCCGCTGCTCACGGTCGTGCTGGTCGCGGTCGGGCTGCTCGCGCCCCGGCCGGTGGGCCTGGCGGCCCTGGCCCTGGTGTTCGCCTTCGTGGCCTGGATCGGCTTCCTCTCCTGGCCCGCGGTCCCGCTGTCCGGCCGCCTGATGCGCCTGCTGATGCTGGCGCTGATCGTCGCCATGGCCGTCGTCCGTCGCTGACCCCGACCCGGCGCACCCGGCACCGCCGACCACGCGTCAGTTGACGACGCCCGGGTCGATAAATGAAAATGATTGTCATGAAGATCTGGTCCCGGACCTGGGGTGTGCTCGCCGCCGCCTCCCTGCTGATGACGGCGGGCTGCGGCCAGACGACCTCCGGCCCGGTCGGTGGAGCCTCGACCGGCCGGCCGCTCCGGGTGGTCGCCTCGTTCTACCCCTTCGCCTTCGTGGCCGAGCGGGTCGCCGGGCCGTACGCGAGTGTGGAGAACCTGACCCAGCCCGGCGCCGAGCCGCACGACGTGGAGCTGACCCCGCGGCAGGTGGCCGACCTGACCCGGGCTGACCTCGTCGTGTACGAGAAGTCGTTCCAGGCGGCCGTCGACGAGGGCGTCAGCCAGAGCGGATCGAACAACGCCCTGGACACGGCCTCGGTGGTGCCGCTGGAGCCCCTGGCTGAGGCCGGCGGCCCCGGCAGCGCGGGCGAGGCCGACACCGCGCACGGGGGGCTGGACCCGCACGTCTGGCTCGACCCCACCAACATGGCCACCATCGCCACCGAGGTCGGGCAGCGGCTGGCCGCCCTGGACCCCGCCCACGCCACGGCGTACGCCGCCAACGCGACCGCGCTCGTCGGCGACCTGACCCGGCTCGACACGGCCTACCGCTCCGGCCTCGCCTCGTGCACGCGCACGGACTTCATCACCACCCACGCGGCCTTCGGCTATCTCTCGCGCCGCTACGGGCTGGGCCAGATCGGCATCAGCGGGCTGTCCCCCGACGCCGAGCCGTCCCCGGCCCGGATCGCGTCCGTCCAGGGCGAGGCGAAGGCGTACGGCATCACCACGATCTTCTACGAGACGCTGGTCTCCCCCGCCGTGGCCACCTCCATCGCGACCGACCTCGGCCTGCGGACCGACGTGCTCGACCCCCTGGAGGGCATCACCGAGGCCTCGCGCGGAACGGACTACCTGAGCGTCATGGCTTCCAACCTGACCGCGCTACAGACCGCCAACGGGTGCCGATCGTGACCGCCGCCCCGGTGGTCCTGGCCGCCGACGACGTCACCGTGGAGCTCGGCGGCCTGCCCGTCCTGCGCGGCATCACCTTCTCGGTGCACGCCGGTGAGGCCGTGGCCCTGCTGGGGGGCAACGGCTCGGGCAAGTCGACCCTGGTCCGATCGCTGCTCGGGCTGGTCCCCCGGCAGCGCGGCACCGTCGAGCTCTTCGGCCGACCGCTGGCCGGCTTCGGCGACTGGGCCCGGATCGGCTACGTCCCGCAGCGCTCCACCGCCAGCCTCAGCGGGGCCAAGGTGCGTGAGGTGGTCGCCGCCGGACGCCTGGCCCACCGCCGTCCGTTCCTGCCGCCGCGACCCGCCGACCGGGCGGCCGTGACCCGCGCCCTGGAGGCGGTCGGGATGGCCGACCGGGCCGGCGACCGGCTCTCGGTGCTGTCGGGGGGCCAGCAGCAGCGGGTGCTGATCGCCCGGGCGCTGGCCGGGGAGCCCGAGCTGCTCGTGCTGGACGAGCCCACCGCCGGGGTCGACCTGGCGCACCAGGAGGTCCTGGCCACCCTGCTGCGCGACTCGCTGCGCGCCGGGACGGCGGTGATGGTGGTGCTGCACGAGGCCGGCGCCCTCGGCCCCCTGGTCGACCGGGCGGTGCTGCTGAGCGAGGGCCGGATCGCCCACGACGGACCGCTCGGGGACCTGGCCGGCACCTTCGAGACCGGCGGTCACGAGCACGGCCACGACCACCACCACCGCCTCCTGGACGGGACCGTCGAACGATGACCGAGATCCTCAGCTATCCCTTCATGCAGCGGGCCCTGCTGGCCGCGCTCCTCACCGGGCTGATCGCCCCGGCCATCGGCACCTACATCGTCCAGCGACGGCTCAGCCTGCTGGGCGACGGTCTGGGCCACGTGGCCATCGCCGGGGTCGGGCTGGCCCTGCTGACCGGGCAGGCCCCCATCCCGGTCGCGGTGGTGGTGTGCGTGGCCGGCGCGATCGTCGTCGAGGTGCTGCGGCAGCGGGGCAAGGCCACCGGCGACGTGGGGCTCGCCATCCTCTTCTACGGTGGGCTCGCGGCGGGGGTCCTGATGTCGGGGATCGCCGGAGCGGGCACCGGTGCGCTGTCGCAGTACCTGTTCGGCTCCCTCACCACCGTGACGTCCGGCGACCTGCGGCTGGTCGGCATCCTGGCCGTGGTCGTCCTGGTCCCCACCCTGGGCCTGGCCCCCCAGCTCTTCGCGGTCTGCTCCGACGAGGAGTTCGCCCGGACCCAGGGCCTGCCGGTCCGGTTCTACAACGTGGCCATCGTGGTCCTGGCCGCCGTCACCGTGACCCTGGCCATGCGGACGGTCGGCCTGCTGCTGGTCAGCGCCCTGATGGTGGTCCCGGTCGCGGCCGCCCAGAACCTGGTGCGCGGCTTCTACGCCGCCCTGGCCTGCGCCATGGTGGTGGGAGTCCTGGTCGCCGTGGGCGGGGCGGCCGGGTCGTTCTACGCCGACACCGCCCCCGGGGCCCTGATCGTCGTGCTGGCCATCGGGGTGTTCGCGCTCAGCTGGCCCGTCTCGGCCGTCCTCGGCCGGCGCCGCCGGGTGGCGCCGGTGCTGCCCGACTCCCCCGCCACCGGTCACGTGGTCACCGAGGGCCACCCGCACCAGCACGGCGACCGGTGCGGACATCAGCCGGTCCGGCACGGGGACCACACGGACTTCCTGCACGAGGGCCACCGGCACGCCCTGCACGCCGACCACTACGACGAGCACTGAGGGGTGACCATGAACGAGACGACGGCCCCGGTGCCGCCCCGCCGTACGCGTCAGCGCACCGCCGTCGAGGGCATCCTGACCGGTCTGGCCGAGTTCCGGACGGCGCAGCAGATCCACGACGAGCTGCGGCGCCAGGGTGACCGGATCGGGCTGACCACCGTCTACCGGACCCTGCAGCTGATGAGCGAGGGGGGTGAGCTGGACGCGATCCGCAACGCCGAGGGCGAGACGGCGTACCGGCGGTGCTCGGGCGGGCACCACCACCACCTCGTCTGCCGGTCCTGCGGCCGGACTGTCGAGGTGTCGGGGCCGGCCGTCGAGCGGTGGGCCAACGCCGTCGCCGCCCAGCACGGCTTCACCGACGTGAGCCACGACCTGGAGATCTTCGGCACCTGCAGCGCCTGCTGAGAGCGGGGCGACTTCGGCCCGCTCACCCGCGCGGGCCCGGGGCGGGCGTTATCATCGAGACCTCGGGGTGGTCGGCATGTTGATCACCGTTTCGTCGCACCGCCCGGCCGGCCGGACCGTGGTGGGGCGCGACGCCCTTCCGAGAGGCCCCCCATGCGGCTCACCGTCCAGCGCGTCGTGGACCCGGAGGTGGCGGCGTCGTTGTACCCCACCTACCTGCACGCGTACGAGGCCCTGCGGACCCGCGCCGCCGCCCGCCACGTCCTCACCGCCGCCGAGTTCGCCGCGGAGATGAGCGACCCCCGGATCGAGAAGTTCGTCGTCTGGGGCGATGAGGACGCCGGGCCCGTGGCCCTGACCACCCTGACCGACGACGTCACCGCGGTCCCCTGGGCCAGCCCGGAGTTCTACCGGGCGCGCTACCCCGACGCCGCGGCCCGGGGGGCCCTCTTCTACCTCGGCTACACCCTGGTGGACGCGACCCGCCGCCGCTCCGCCGCGCTGCTCTACATGGTCGAGGCCATCAACCGGCGGGTCCAGGAGGCAGGCGGGGTGGTGGGCTTCGACGTCTGCGGCTACAACGAGGCCCAGGGGGTCGGCCGCCAGATCGCCCGGCTCTTCGGGTCCTGCGAGCGGATCGACGCCCTGGACACCCAGTCCTACTACGCCGCCGACTACCGGGTGCCGGTGAAGGCCCCCAGCCCCCCCGAGCCGCCCGCGGCGGAGCAGTCCGCCGAGCCCGTACGGCTGGTCACCCTCGCCGAGCGGCCCGAGCTGGCCGACCTGGTGCCCGCCCTGCTGGCCTCGCGCTGGCCGAGCTTCCTGCGGACCGGGGCCTCGGGGCAGACCGCGGACGCCGCCGCCCTGCTGCAGACCGACCCCCGTCGCCAGGTGCTGCTCGTGGCGGACTCCGGCACCCTGGTCGGGGCCGGGCTGTCCGTGCCGCTGGCCTGGGACGGGTCGCTCGCCGACCTGCCCACCGGCCGGGACGACGCCCTCCGCCGCAGCACCGAGCCGCACCGCCGTACACACCCGGCCGAGGCGACCTGCGCCTGGTCGGTGACCGTGGCGGCCGGCGCGTCGGGCCGGGGGCACGCGTCCCGCCTGCTCCGCGGTCTGCAGTCCGCCGCGAGCACCGTCGGGTCCGGCGTCCTGGTGTCCCCCCTTCGACCGACCCTGAAGGCCCGCTACCCGCTGACCTCGATCGAGCGCTACCTGGGTTGGCGGACCCCCCAGGGCGAGAGCTTCGACCCCTGGCTCCGCCAGCACGTCCGGCTGGGCGCCCGGGTGCTGGCCGCCGCGCCGCGCTCCCTCACGGTGACCGGGACAGTCGCGGAGTGGCAGCGCTGGGTGGACCAGCCGCTGCCGGGCACGGGCAGCTTCGTCATCCCCGACGGTCTCGCGCCCCTCTACGTGGACTCCGAGCGGGACACGGCCGTCTACCAGGAGCCGAACGTCTGGGTGCTGCACCCGACGCCCTGAGCCCCGCCATCGTGCGCGGCCCGCGTTCCGACTCAACGGCCGGGTCAGCGGACGGGTCAGCGGACGGGACTGACGGGGTGGACCGGTCAGCGGGCCGGGGTGGGCTCGGGCATCCTCACCACGGGCTGGTCTTATAGGGGGCCACGACCAGCGCACAGATCGGCTCGCCGGTGCAGTGCACCCCGGTGACGACCGACTGGGGCTCGGAGAACTGGACGTCGTAGCGCTGCACCATGTCCGCCAGGCTCTTGCTGATGGCGTCCCGGACGAAGGCCTCGCTGCCGCCCTCGTGCTCGACGAACAGCCCACCCTGGCCGTCGACGCGCTGGACCCAGCCGATGCCGGCCCAGGCCTCCTCACCGGGGGTGCAGGTCCGCTGCTCGGCGAAGACGCAGTAGAGCCGGTCGCCCCAGTCACCCCTGGGAGCCGGGGTCTGCCCCGAGGGGTCGACCTGCCAGCCCGGCGGGATCACGCTGGAGAGGCGGACAAGGTTGTTCTCGCCGATGCCGAGGTCCATCAGGGCTCGGTGGAAGGCGGCGAGGGTCGTGGCGCCGCCGCCGATGGCCGAGAGAACGGGAATGACTTGCGCATGGGGCACAGCTGGATCCACTTCCGTCGTCGAGCCCCGAGCCCGAGAGTCAACTCTTCACCACAGGCATCAGCCTGGGAGTCCAAAATTAGCATCGCGGGCTCGCCCGCACCGGTGGTTCAACGAGAACCGCTCTTCGCGCACCCGTTCCACCGGCAACCGCCCCGGGGGGCGGCGACCGGAGACCGGGGGCCGCCGCCGGAGCGCGGGCCGACCGGCCCGCGCTAGCGCTGCAGCACCGGGCTCACCTGGCGCAGGGCGGTCGAGGCCCGGGTCAGCTCCACGGCGAGCCGGTCCAGCTCGGCCGACGCCGGTACGCTGCCCTGCTGCCGCGCGGTCCGCTCCATGGTGCCGCACAGCTGGGCGACCCGGTCCGCCCCGATCGTGGCCGAGGTCCCCCGGAGCTCGTGCGCCGCGTCGGCCAGCGTACCGGCGTCGCCCGCTGCGGCCGCCGTCCGCAGCGCCTCGAGCCGGTTCCCGCTGCGCTCCAGGAAGGTGTCGACGATGATGTCCAGCATGCTGGTCCCGTCGGCCGCGCGCAGATCGGCGAGGTCGGCCAGTCGGCTGTTGTCCAGGGTCGCGACGGTCCAGAGCTCGTCGCCGTCCTCCGGCGTGGCCGCACCCGGCTCCGGGTCGGCCCCCGAGGTCCGTCCGACCCAGCGGGCCAGGGTGACCTCCAGGGCCTCGAAGTTGACGGGCTTGGAGATGTAGTCGTCCATCCCCGCGTTCAGGCAGCGGTCCCGGTCCTCGGCCAGCGCCCCCGCCGTCATCGCGATGACCGGCAGGTAGGACAGCTCCCCGGCGGCCTGCCGGCGGCGGATCTGCTCGGTCGCGGTGTAGCCGTCCATCACCGGCATGTGGCAGTCCATCAGCACCGCCGCGTACGAGCCGGCCCGCAGCGCGTCCAGCGCCTGCAGCCCGTCGTTGACGCACCGCGACTGGTAGCCCAGCCGGGACAGCACGCCCTCGGCCACCAGCTGGTTCAGGAGGTTGTCCTCCACGACCAGGATCCGGCCCAGGTCCGGCGCCTTCTCCAGCGGCAGGTGCTGCCGGGTCCGCTTGCGCTCGTTCAGGTCGGTCTCGATCGGGGCCATCAGCCGCATCAGCTTGTCGAACAGCTCCTGACCGCGTACGGGCTTGGTCAGCCACTGCCCGATCCCGGCGGCACTGAAGACCTCCGGCGGGACCTGCAGGCTGGAGGTGAGCATCAGCATCGGCAGCTCGCCCAGGGCCGGGTCGGTCGAGATCTGGGTGGCGAGCTCGAGGCCGTCGGTCCCCGGCATCAGCATGTCCAGCACGGCGAGGTCGAACGGCCGGCCCTCGGCGGCCCGGGCGCGGAGCCGGGCCAGCGCGGTCGTGGCGTCGGCGACCAGCTCGGGATGCATCCGCCAGGAGCGGAGCTGGGCGTCCAGGATGGTGCGGTTCGTGGCGTTGTCGTCGACGACCAGCACGCGGAGGTCGCTCAGCAGGTCGCTGCTGGGCAGTGGCTCGGCCCCGGCCTGCGCGAGCGGCAGCGGAATCTCGAACCAGAAGGTGCTGCCCGCCCCGAGCTCGCTCTGGACGCCGATGGACCCGCCCATGACGTCGACCAGACTGCGCGAGATGGCCAGTCCCAGCCCGGTGCCGCCGAAGCGGCGGGTGGTCGAGGCGTCCGCCTGGGAGAAGGACTCGAACAGCCGCGACTGGTCCCCGGGGTTGATCCCGATCCCGGTGTCGGCGACCTCGAAGCGCAGCCGGGCCTGACCCGCCGGGGCGGGGACGGTCGAGACCTTGACCGCCACCTCGCCGGTCGGGGTGAACTTGACCGCGTTGGAGGCCAGGTTGAGCAGGATCTGGCGGATCCGTCCCGGGTCGCCGAGGACCGCCGTGGGCACCTCGCTCGGGCAGTACACGATGAGCTCCAGCTGCTTGGAGGAGGCGGCCGGGGCCAGCAGCGCGCCGACGTCCTCCACCAGCCCCCGGGGGTCGAACTCGGTCGGGTCGAGCACGACCTTGCCCGCCTCCAGCTTGGAGAAGTCCAGGATGTCGTTGATCACCGACAGCAGCGCCTCGCCCGCGCCCCGCACACCCTCGGCGTACTGGCGCTGGGTCTCGTCGAGCTCGGTGTCCAGCAGCAGCGACGTCAGTCCGATCACCCCGTTCATGGGGGTGCGGATCTCGTGGCTCATGGTGGCGAGGAACTCCGACTTCAGCCGGGAGGACTCGAGGGCCTCCTGCCGGGCCGTCTCCAGGGCGACCGCGGCCGTGCGCCGCTGGGTGATGTCCTGGCCGAAGAGCGAGATGCCGCACACCGCACCGTCGGAGACCACCGGCGAGACCGTCACCGCGACCGGGAGGATGCCACCGTCCGGGTGCTCGTAGTCCAGCTCGTACGCGTCCAGGCGGCGGCCCTGCCGGGCGTCCTCGAGGAGGCGGCGCACCCGCTCGACCCCGGCGGCGGTGAAGAAGGTCACCGGCTGCCCGAGAACGTCCTCGGACCGGTGTCCGTAGAGTCGCTCGGCCGCCGGGTTCCACGCGGTCACGAGCCCGTCCGCCGAGACGCCGACCACGGCGTCGGCCGAGGAGGTGACGATCGAGCCCATCGTGGCCAGGTCCGCGGTCCGCAGCGCGACCTTCTGCTCCAGGTCCCGGGTCAGGGTGACGTTCTCCCACACGATCATGACCTGCCGCACGGCGACGGCGAGCAGCAGGACGGCCCCGCCGGCCGTGAAGAAACGGTCGCCGGTCGCGGTGCCGGAGCCGAGCACGACCATGGTCCCCAGCACCGGCCCGTACGGCACCAGCTGGGCGAGCAGGGAGAACCGGTGGCTGGACGACGGGGTGTGCTGACGTGAGATGGAGGCGGAGAGGCCGATCAGCACCGGCGCGGCGATCCAGCCGGCGACCAGCGGTGACCCGGTCAGGTTGTCGACGCCCTCGGCTCCGAGCCGGACGTACAGGCTGTCGGTGACCACCAGCACGACCAGCCCGACGCCGAGGCAGCCCCAGGTGGCTCGGTCGCGCGGCCGCTGGCGCATCCCGAGGGTGAACAGCACCGAGCAGATGGCGACGTCTGCGATCGGGTAGGCCAGCCCCATCCAGCCCGACATGGTGGTCAGGTCCGCCTTCTCGCGGACCACCCGGAGCACGGTGGCCTCGCTGACCAGGATCACCCCGAGGGTGATGACCACGGCGTCCAGCATCACCCGGAACCGGGAGATGAGCCGGCTCGGCGGCTTGGGGAAGGCGAACAGGGCCGCGATCAGGGGCACCGCGTAGCCGAGGTAGCTGACGGCGTCCTGCCAGCCGGCCTTCGCCGCATGGGTCGTCTGGAGGGCGTCGTAGGTGTAGAGCAGCTGGCCGATCAGGCCCAGGCCCATCGACAGCGCGAGCAGGGCCCAGGCGCGGCTCGCCGGGGTCCGCAGCCGGGCGGCCCGGGTGCAGGCCACGATGCTGAACGTGATGGCCACCAGCATCGCCACGTTGCCCACCGCTGCGGTGGCGGGGGTGTTCACCCCGCCGGCGGAGACCAGGGTGGTGACCACCAGGATGACCACCAGCCAGGCCGCAGCCACGACGGTGGCCCGGGGCGACAGGCCGGGCACCCGGGGCAGGGGTCGGGAACGGGAACGGGAACGGGACAGCATGCTCATCGAGTGA
The DNA here is from genome assembly GCA_025964935.1 of Friedmanniella sp. GTDB lineage: Bacteria > Actinomycetota > Actinomycetes > Propionibacteriales > Propionibacteriaceae > Microlunatus. Next base: position 11,230 of record JAOPXW010000167.1, read on the forward strand.
ACCTTCGCGTTGCCCCGAGCGATATGGAACCACCGTTTTGGACGATACCCCACCCTCGTGGCCGCGGTGGGCGGCACGAGGGAATAGCGGTGTGTCTAGCCCACGGCCAGCAGTCCGAACGTGCCCTGCGCCAGTCGCGTCGGCGCCCCGCCGCCGGCGGCGAAGCGGAGCAGGCCCGGGTCGGTGCCGAGCTGGGCGGCGTAGACCTGCCCGCCCCGGTCGGCGGCGAGGTGCAGCTGTTCGTCCCGGGTGGTGCGCAGTCCGGTGACGGGCACGGTGGCCGGCGTCGTGGCCGACGGCGGGAAGGACAGCAGCTCGGGGACGTTGCGGTCCGGTGTGCAGCTGCCGGTCTGCTCACCCAGGCCGGCGCAGAAGCTGACCGACTGGGCCAGGAAGAACCGCCCGTCCGGGCCGACGGTGCCGCCGTTCTCCGCGAGCCGGGTCGACACCGATAAGGCGTCACTCGCCCCCGGGTTGATGACCGACCACCAGGTCGCTCCACTCCCCCCGGTGGCCCGCACCTTGGTGTAGAAGCGGCCGTGGTCGTCGTCGAGGAGGTTGGTGGCGTAGCCGGTGGTGCCGACGACGCGGGTCACCGGCGCCCCCGCCCCGTACGTGGTCAGGGTCAGGTTGATGCTGTTCACCTCACCGACCGTGACCTGGCCGTCGGCCTGCACGGCGAGGAAGTCCCCCGGCCGCGAGGACACCCGGGTGGTCGCGCCGGCGGGGGTCCGCCGGGTCACCCCGCCGGTGCCCAGGACGTACACGTTGCCGGCCGCGTCGGTCTCGACCGCCCGGCCGGCGCCGAGTGCGGTGCTCGTCCCGGTGGGCGACACCTCCCGCACGGCTCCGTCGTCGACCAGGTAGGCGTTGCCGCTGGGGTCGGTGGCCAGGTCGCTGACCTGGGTCAGACCGGTGACCAGCACCGTCTCGGTGCCGCCGGTCAGGGGCAGCCGGACCAGGGTGTGGTCAGCGGTGTCCACCGCGACGAGCGAGTCGACGTGCGCCGCGGGGCGGGCGACGAGGAAGGTGACCCGGGCCGACGGGCTCCGCCCCCAGCGGTTGCGGGCCGAGACGTGGACCACGTAGCGGGAGCCGGCGGTCAGCGCGAGGACGGTGGACCGGGCGCGGGCCGGCAACGTCCGGCTGTGGGTGACGGCGTGGGTCCGGGCCAGGGCCCAGGAGACCCGGTAGCTGGTGATCGGGGCCGAGCCGCTGGTGCGCGGAGCCCGCCAGGTGAGCTTGACGGAGCCGACCGGCTGCCCGGTCCCGGTGACCGCGAGCGACCGCGGGGCACTCGGCGGCGTGCGCCGGACGGTGGCCTCCGCCGACCCGACGAACCCGGCCAGCAGAACGACCGCACACACGAGCGACCCGAGAACGCGTCTCATCGGCTTCCTCCCCGAACACTGACCTCGACGACCTGACCTGGTCGATGCTAGGCGAGCGGGAAGGGCGGTGCGGGCTTTTGATCATGTCTTGAGGGCACCGAGATCAGGCGTGCACATTTACGTCGCGCCCGCCGGGCCGGCCCTGGGGCCCCACCTCAGCGCGAGCTGACCAGGGACCGCAGGAAGAACACCAGGTTGGCCGGTCGCTCGGCCAGCCGACGCATGAAGTAGCCGTACCACTGGTCCCCGTACGGGGTGTAGACCCGCACGTGCCGGCCCTCGGCGACCAGCCGCCGCTGCTCGTCGTCGCGGATCCCGTACAGCATCTGCAGCTCGTAGTCCCCCGGCCCCCGCTGGGAGGCGGCGGCCAGGTCCTGCGCGGCGGTGATCATCTGCGGGTCGTGCGAGGCCACCATCGGGTAGCCCTGCCCCGCCATCAGCACCTCCAGGCAGCGCCGGTAGCTCGCGTCCACCTCCGCCGCCCGCTGGAACGCGACCGAGGCCGGCTCGGCGTACGCGCCCTTGCACAGCCGGATCCGGGAGTGCGGACCCGACAGGTCGCGGCAGTCCTGCTCGGTGCGGTGCAGGTAGGCCTGCAGCACCGTGCCCAGGTGCGGGAACTCCTGGCGGAGCTCACGGACGATGGACAGGGTCGAGTCGGTCGTGGTGTGGTCCTCGGCGTCGACGGTCACCCAGGCGCCCACCGCGTACGCGGCCAGGCAGATGGTGCGCGCGTTGGCCAGGGCGACGGCCCGGCCCACCTCGGGCAGCGCCTGGCCCAGCGCCGACAGCTTGATGGAGACCTCCAGCGGCTCCACCCCGTCGACCTCGGGGGCGCTCAGCCGGCCGTACGCCTTGAGCAGGGACAGGTACGCCTGCACCGTGGCCTCGGCCTGGGCCGCGTCGGTGGTGTCCTCACCCAGGTAGTCCACCGAGACGAACCGCCCGGAGGCGAGCAGGTCGCTGACGGCTTCGACCACGGCGGACTCCGCTGCGCCGGGGACGAACCGGGCGACCAGCCGCTTGGTCAGGCCGCTGCGGCTGACCGTGCGCTCCAGCCGCGGCGAGCGGGCGGCCGCCAGCAGGACCGGGCGGAGGGGGTTGCTCAGCGTGAGGGCCATCAGGACTCCGCCCCGGACACCGTGGTGTCGGCGGCCTGGTGCGGGTAGAGGTGGTGACGCGGCGGCACGAAGGTCTCCTTCACCGTCCGGGTCGAGGTCCACCGCAGCAGGTTCTGGGGCGAGCCGGCCTTGTCGTTGGTCCCCGAGGCGCGCGCGCCGCCGAAGGGCTGCTGCCCCACGACCGCGCCGGTCGGCTTGTCGTTGATGTAGAAGTTGCCGGCCGCGAAGCGGAGCTCGGCGTGCGCCTGCTGCACCGCCGCCCGGTCGGTGGCGATCACGGCCCCGGTCAGGGCGTACGCCGACCCGGCGTCGACCTGTCGCAGGGTGTCGACGTAGGCGCCGGGCCTGGCGTCGTCGTAGACGTGCACCGACAGGATCGGGCCGAAGTACTCGGTGGTGAAGGCCTGGTCGGTGGGGTCGTCGCCCAGCAGCACGGTCGGGGCGACGAAGAAGCCCTCGCGGTCGTCGTAGGTGCCGCCGGCGGCGATGGTCAGGCCCGGGGTCGCCTTGGCCCGGTCGATGGCGGCCGCGTTGCGGTCGAACGCCCGCTGGTCGATGACCGCACCGCCGTAGTGGGACAGGTCGGTGACGTCGCCGTAGGACAGGGCGGACACCTTGTCGATGAAGTCGTCACCCATCCGGGCCCAGACCGAGCGGGGCACGAAGGCCCGGGAGGCGGCCGAGCACTTCTGGCCCTGGTAGTCGAACGCGCCGCGGATCATGGCCGTGGTCAGCACGTCGGGGTCCGCCGAGCTGTGGGCGACGACGAAGTCCTTGCCCCCGGTCTCCCCCACCAGGCGCGGGTAGGAGTGGTAGTTCGCGATGTTGTGGCCGACCTCGCGCCAGAGGCGCTGGAAGGTGGCGGTGGAGCCGGTGAAGTGGATGCCGGCCAGTCGCGGGTCGGCCAGCGCGACCTCCGAGACCAGGGGACCGTCCCCGAGCACGAGGTTGATCACGCCGGCCGGCAGGCCCGCCGCCTCCAGCAGCTGCATGGTCAGGTAGGCCGCGACCGCCTGGGTGGGCGACGGCTTCCAGATCACCGTGTTGCCCATCAGGGCCGGGGCGGTCGGCAGGTTACCCGCGTTGGCGGTGAAGTTGAAGGCCGTGATGGCGTAGACGAAGCCCTCGAGCGGGCGGTACTCGACCTGGTTCCAGACCCCGGGGCCCGAGACGGGCTGGTCGGCCAGGATCTGGCGGGCGAAGGCCACGTTGAAGCGCCAGAAGTCGATCAGCTCGCACGGGGTGTCGATCTCGGCCTGGTAGGCCGTCTTGGACTGGCCGAGCATGGTGGCCGCGGCCATCGTCTCGCGCCACGGCCCCGCGAGCAGGTCGGCGGCCCGCAGGAAGACCCCGGCCCGCTCGTCGAAGGGCAGGTCCCGCCACGCCGGGGCGGCACGGCCGGCGGCCTCGATGGCCGCGGCGACGTCGCTGTGACCCGCGTTGGCGTACGAGCCGATGACCGAGGCATGCCGGTGGGGCTGGACGACGTTCTCGACCGAGCCGGACGCGTGCCGGTGGTGACCGCCGATGACCTGCTGGATCTCCGTTGGCTGGGCCACCAGCTCGCTCAGCTTCGCGGTCAGCCGCGCGCGCTCGGGACTGCCCGGGGCGTAGTCGTGGACCGGCTCGTTCACGGGGGCGGGCACTTGGGTCACGGCGTCCATCGGGGTCCTCCATCGGATGGTACGGGGAGCGGCAGGTCCCTCCCGTGGGCTCCATTCAACGGCACCGGAGTCCGCCTGTATGTGTGCGCCCCGCTAGAGTCTGGGGTCCCCGTTCGTCCGATCGGCCAACCGTCACGGCCGGTGCCGAGCGGACCGAACGGGCCACACCGAAGAAGGGACGGGACCGTGACCAACTCCTCGGGCGGCGTCACCCTAGACGTCCTACTCCGCGCGCTCAGCTCGGCCTTCGTCGAGCTGCTGGTGGCCCCGGCCGGGGTCGAGGTCGGGATCGGGTCGGTCGTGCTGCTCGACGGCGACGACCTGGACCGCGACGAGCGCGAGCCCGTCGTGACCGCCGACCTCTGCCTGCTCGTCGGGGTCGGGGAGCAGGCCGCCGTCGGCTGGCTGCGCCGGCTCGCGGCGGTGGACCCCGCTCTTCGCCCCCGGGCCGTGCTGGCCAAGGCGGCCACCGGCTCGAGGCGGCTGCCGCAGGCGGCACAGGACGTCGGGGTGGCGCTGGTCGCGGCCCACGCCCAGGCCCGGACCGAGACCCTGCTCGGCACCGTTCGGGGGGTGCTGGAGTCCCTGGGGCGGACCGAGGACGGTCCGCGCGGACTCGGGGCCGACACCGACCTGTTCGGACTGGCCCACACCGTCGCCTCGCTCAGCGGCGGCATGGTGAGCATCGAGGACGAACGGTCCCACGTGCTGGCCTACTCCGCCTCCGACGAGGCGGCCGACGAGCTGCGGACCCTGTCCATCCTGGGCCGGGAGGGTCCGGCCGACTACCTCCGCCGGCTCCGCGAGTGGGGGGTCTTCGACCGGCTGCGGCGGGGCGACGAGGTGATCGAGGTGCCCGCCGACGAGGGCCTGGGGCTGCGGCGACGACTGGTCACCGCCATCCGTCCGGTCTCGGAGCCGCTCGGCGCCGACGGCCAGCCCCAGCGGCCGGTCATCCTCGGCACCATCTGGGTCCAGGAGGGCCGCCGGCCCCTGGCGCCGGACGCCGAGTCGGTGCTGCGCGGGGCCTCGGCCGTGGCCGCGCGGCTGATCGCCCGGTCGCTGAACGCCCCCTCCAACGAGGCCATGCAGATCCAACGGCTGCTCGGGGCACGCGGCGGCGGGGTCGACGTCCCGTCCCTCGCGGCGGCCCTGAGCATCCCCACGACCGGTCCGGCCGTGGTCGTCGGCTTCAGCCAGGTCGGACCCTCCCGTACGGGCGCGGCCGAGATGGCGGGGGCGCTGCGGCTGCACGCCAGCGCCTTCGCCCGCGACTCGCTGGTCACCACGATCGGCGACCGCAGCTATGTGCTGCTCCCGAGGGCGAGCACCCCGGCCTCGGTGACGTCCTGGGCCCGGGGCGTGATCGAGCGGGTGCACGTGCACAGCGGGACGGCCCTGCGCGCCGCCGTGGCGGCCCCGGTGTCCAGCCTCGACGACGTGGCGGCCGCCCGGATCGAGGTGGACCGGGTCCTGGACGGCACGACCGGCACCGACGTGGTCACCACGCTGGCCGACAGCCGGACCCCGGTCCTGCTGGGCGAGATCCTGGACCTGGTGGCGGCCCACCCCGAGCTGCGGGACCCGCGCGTCCAGGCGCTGCTGGACTACGACGAGCGCCACCACGCCTCGATGCGGGAGAGCGTCGAGACCTACCTGGTGCAGTTCGGGGACGTCCGCCAGGCCGCCGCCGAGCTCCTGATCCACCCCAACACGCTGCGCTACCGCATCCGCCGGGCCGAGGAGATCCTGGACATCAGGCTCGACGACCCGGCGGGCCGGCTGTTGGTGGAGATCCAGCTGCTGACCCGGCACCGGGGCTGACCGGCCGGGCCGCTCAGCCCGGCCGGGTCGGACCGATGCCGACCCGGTCAGCCGGGCCGGGGCCGCTGCCGACCCGGCGCTGGGCTAGGAGCGGGCCAGGAACTCCGCGAAGGCGGCCTGCGCCTCATCCGAGCCGCTGACCTCGACCCGGGCGACCTCACGCCGCCCACTGACGTAGAGCGCGAGCTCCACGGCGTCACCGGTGAGGGTGACCTCGGGGGTGCCGCGCCGGACCCGCTTGCGCTCGCCGGTCGGGGTGGCCAGGGTCACGCCCACCGGCGCGCTGCGGTAGCCGAGCACCCCGAAGGCCTGCACCCGCTTCCAGATCGCGGCGAGCTCGGCGGCCGGCAGCGTCCGGGGTGCGGCCGGGTCCTCCCCCGCGCGCCGGATGTCCTCGTGGTGCACCACGTACTCGACGAGGTTGATCTGCTCCGCCGCCCAGCTCATCGGGGACCAGCGGGGCGGGCCGTCGAGGAACCGGGTGACCAGGGCCTGGTGGCCCTCCTCGGTGGCCGTGGTGGCCGCGAGGTGGCCGAGCTGACGCTCCTGGCCGGGTGGGCGTCCGGCCACGGCGTCGCTGATGATGACCGGCAGGCTCTGCTCCCGGGCGACCAGGTGCGCCAGCAGGTAGGAGACGTCCCAGCCCTCGCAGAGCGTCGGGGCGTCGGGGGCCGCCGAGCGCAGCGTGGCCACCAGGGCGGAGCGTTCCGCGTCGACCCAGGGCACGCGACTACCGCCGACCGAGGCGACGCTCGCCGTTGGCGCCCCGCTCGTACGGGAGCCCGTAGTAGGCGTACAGCCCCGGCTCGTCGTCGGACTCGAGCTGGCCGTCGGTGTCGATCGACGGAGCACCCTTGGCCAGCTTCTTGTCGGTCATCACGCGCAGGTGCTTGGGGGCGACTTTGGCTCCGGTGACGGGGACGAAGATGAGGCGGCCACCGCCCGGCAGCCCGACCTTGACGGTGGCGAAGGCAGCCTGGTCGCTGGAGGTGTCGAAGTAGACCGCCTCCAGGGAGCCGATCTTGGAGCCCTCCTGGTCGACCACGGCCAGGCCGACCCAGTCGCGGATGTCGTCCACGTCAAACATGTTCTGTCCCTTCGTGCGGCCTCCCGGCCGCCGGTCGCTGGAGGAAGCCCGATCATACGCGGGCGGTCACACCGGCCCCCGCCGCTGGGCCGACCCGTCAGGATGGGCGGGTGCCCGTGGACGAGAAGACCTGCCGCTCCTGCGGCCGCCGCATCACGTGGCGGAAGAAGTGGGCCGACGACTGGGACCAGGTCCGCTTCTGCAGCACCGCTTGCCGCCGGCGCGGGGTGACGCCGGAGGACCAGGCCCTGGAGGACGCGTTCCGGGAGCTGCTGGCCGCGCGACCGCGTACGGGTGGGGTGGACCCGGCCGACGCCGTGGCCCGGGTCGGCGCCCGACCCGACGCGGCCGTCTCGGACCTGGAGGAGCCCGCCCGCCGGGCGGCGCGCCGGCTGGTCGCGGCCGGGGAGGCCGAGATCGTGCAGGGCGGCCGGGTGGTGGACCCCTCGAGCGCCAAGGGGCCCTTCACGGTGCGACGGTCGCGCTGAGCCGCCCTGGGAATGCGACACCAGTGGGCCGTCGACCGCCCGGCTCCCGCGTGAGGGCGCCGGCCCGGGCGCACTGGAGGGCCAGAATCGGGGTGCTCAGCCGTTGACGGTGCCGTAGGACCTGGACAGCGCGGCGAAGCCCTCGTCCTGGCTGACCCGCGGCTACCAGCCCATGACATCCCGGGTCCGGCGCTGGTCGAACCAGTGGGCGGTCGAGAGCTGCCCGGCCAGGAAGCGCGTCATCGGCGGGTCCTCCTCGGGACGCCCGGCCCATCGGCGGACCGCCCAGACCCCCTCCACGGCCAGGCCCAGGGCCGTGGCGACCCGGACGGGGACGTGCCGCCGGGGGGCGGGCGCTCCGCCGGCCCGGGCCATCCCGCCCAGGATCTCCGCGATCGGGCGGGGCTCGCCGTTGGTGACGACCAGGGCCTCCCCGTGCGCGGCCGGGGCCCGGTCCAGGGCCGCCACCAGGGCGTCGACGGCGTTGCTGACGTAGGTGGTGTCGACCAGCACCGCGCCGGTGCCGATCAGCGGCAGCCGACCCTGGCGGGACCGCTCCACGATCCGGGCCACCAGCTGGGTGTCACCGGGGCCCCACACCAGGTGCGGCCGGATCGCCACCACGGCGAGGTCGGGCCCGTCGGCGGCCAGGGCGTCCCGCTCGGCCACCGCCTTGCTCCGCGCGTACGGCCCGTGGGCCCGGTCGGGATCGGCCGGCTCGGCCCCGACCCCGACCAGCGACGACCCGCTGTGGGCGACCGAGGGCGAGGAGACGTGCACCAGCCGGGCGACCCCGGTCTGCTGACACGCGGCCACCACCGAGCGGGTCCCGATGATGTTGGCCCGCTCGTACGCCGCCCACGGGCCGGTCACGTTGACCTTCGCGGCCAGGTGGACGACGGCGTCGTGCCCCGCGACCGCCGCCCGTACGGCGTCGGCGTCGGCCACGTCAGCCAGCACCTCCCGCAGCCCCAGGCCGGCGGGCCGGCGCTGCAGCACGGTGACGTCGTCGCCGCGCTCGGCCAGCGCCCGGGCGGTCGCCCCGCCCAGGAGGCCGCTGGCCCCGGTCAGCAGGACCCTCACGGACGGGG
>JAOPXW010000176.1 GCA_025964935.1 Friedmanniella sp.
GTCGGCGGTGGCGGCCGTGGTCGCCCTGACCGGCCGGGTCGACGTCCTGGTCAACTCCGCCGGGGTCGCCATCCTGGCCCCGGCGGAGGACCTGACCGATGACCAGTGGAGCACCACGCTGGCCGTCAACCTGACCGGCACCTACCTGGTCTGCCGGGAGGTGGGCCGCCAGATGCTCACCCAGGGCTCGGGCAAGGTCATCAACCTGGCCTCGCAGGCGGCCACCGTGGCCATCGCCGAGCACGTGGCTTACTGCGCCTCCAAGTTCGGCGTGGTCGGGATGACCAAGGTGCTGGCGCTGGAATGGGCCGGCCGCGGGGTCACCGCCAACACCATCTCCCCCACCGTCGTCCTCACCCCACTCGGCATCACCGCCTGGGACAACCCGAAGGGTGAGGCCCACATGGCCGAGATCCCGGTCGGCCGCTTCGCCATGCCCGAGGAGGTGGCCGCCGTGGCCCTCTTCCTGGCCAGCGGGGCCGCCGACATGATCAACGGGGCGGACATCGTCCTCGACGGCGGGTTCACGATCCGGTGACCGCACCGCCCGGCCCGCTCCTGATCGGCATCGACTGCTCCACCACGGGCAGCAAGGCCGTCGTCTTCGACCTGGCGGGCCGTACGGTCAGCTCGGCCAGCTCGCCCCTGGCCACCACCTCACCCCACCCCGGCTGGCACGAGCAGGACGCCGCCACCTGGTGGCCCGCCACCGACGCCGCCGTCCGCGCCGCACTCGCCGACCTGCCCGACCCGGGCCGGGTCGCCGCGGTCTGCCTGACCCACCAGCGCGAGTCGTTCGTGGCCGTGGACGCCGACAACACCCCGCGGCACCCGGCGATCCTGTGGCTGGACGCCCGCGCCGCCGAGGAGATCGCGCACCATGGCACCCCCGAGGTGGAGCGGCTGTGCGGCAAGCCGGCCGACATCACCCCGGCGCTCTACAAGCTGGCCTGGGTCCGGCGGCACCGCCCGCAGTGGCTGGACGGGGCGGCGTACGTACTGGACACCCACGCCTTCCTGGTCCGGGAGCTGACCGGTCGCTGGGTCACCTCCCGCAGCTCGGCGGACCCGCTGGCCCTGCTCGACATCTGCACCCGCGACTACAGCCCGGAGCTGCTGGCCGTGGCCGGGGTGGACCGCGACCAACTGCCCGAGCTCTACGACGCCGGCGACCTCCTGGGGCCGCTGCTGCCCGCGGTCGCGCAGGCCTGGGGGCTGTCCGCCGAGGTCCAGGTCGTGGCCGGGCTCGGCGACGGCCAAGCCGCGGGGCTGGGCGCCGACGTGCTCGACGCCTCCCGCGCCTACCTCAACCTCGGCACCGCCGTGCTGGTCGGCACCGAGTGCCCGCGCTACGCCCCCTCCCGCTCCTACCGCACCCTGCTGTCGGTGATGCCGGGCCAGACGACGGTGGAGACCTTCCTGTCCTCGGGCACCTACCTGCCGACCTGGTTCCGGCGCGAGCTCGGGGCCGCCCCCTCCGACGGCGCGCCCGACCCGGCCCTGGAGGCCGCCGCGGCCGAGGTCGGGCCCGGGTCGGCCGGGCTGCTGACCCTCCCCTACTGGAACGCCGCGCAGACCCCGCACTGGGACCCGTACGCCTCCGGGGTGATGCTGGGCTGGCGCGGCTCGCACACCCGGGCGCACGCGTACCGGTCGCTGCTGGAGGGCATCGCCCAGGAGGTCCGGCTGCAGCTGGACGGGCTGGAGGAGGCAAACGGGGTGCGGGTCAGCACCATCCGCGCCATGGGGGGCGGCACCCGCAGCCCGCTGTTCCGCCAGATCCTCACCGACGTGCTCGAGCGGCCGGTGGAGATCTGTGGGGAGCCGGAGATCAGCGCGCTGGGGGCGGCCATCGTGGCCGCCGTCGGCCTCGGGGCCCACCCCGACCTGGCCACGGCCTGCCGGGCCATGACCCGGACGGGCGAGACGATCACGCCCTGCCCCGAGGCGGGGGCGGTCTACACCCGGCTGCGCAGCCTGCACGCGCGGGTCTATCCCCAGCTCCGCGAGGTGATGCACGACCTGGACTCCCTGGTCCACGACGTGCTCGACCCCGACCTCGACTTCAACCCCGACGACCCCGACCCCGATCCCGACGAGCCGGACCCCGGTGAGCCGGTCACCGGCGAGCCGTACGACCACACCAGGAGCACACCATGAGGGCAGCCATCTTCCGCGGACCAGGAGAGCTGGCGATCGAGGACGTCGAGCCGGGGACGCCGGGCCCCGGCGAGGTCGCGGTCGAGGTCCGCGCCGCCGCCACCTGCGGGACCGACCTCAAGTCCTACCGCCGCGGCCACCCCAAGCTGTTCCCGACCCTGCCGGCCCGCTTCGGGCACGAGTTCGCCGGAGTCGTCACCGAGGTCGGCGACGGCGTCACGACCTTCGCCCCCGGGATGCGCGTGGTGGCGGCCAACACGGCCCCCTGCGACGTCTGCTGGGCCTGCGTCCGCGGCCGGCAGAGCCTGTGCGAGAACCTCATCTTCCTGAACGGGGCCTTCGCCGAGCAGGTGGTGATCCCGGCCGCGATCGTGCAGCGCAACACCTACGAGATCCCCGACTCCCTCGACTTCGGCGCGGCCGCGCCCCTGGAGCCGCTGGCCACGGTGGTGCACGGGATGGCCGAGACCGGGATCGAGCTCGGCGACACCGTGGTCGTGCACGGCGCCGGCCCGATCGGGCTGATGTTCGTCAAGCTGTCGGTGCTGCGCGGGGCCAACGTGGTCTCGGTGGACCGGAGCGCGTGGCGGCTCGAGCAGGCCGGCCAGGCCGGGGCGGTCGAGACCATCGACATCTCCGGACTGGCCGACGCCGCCGAGATCGCGGCCCGGATCAAGAAGTCGACCCCCGGCGGCCGCGGGGCCGACGTCAGCATCGAGGCCGTCGGGCTGCCGGCCGTGTGGGAGCAGGCCGTGCAGACGCTGCGTCCCGGCGGCACCGCGGTGCTCTTCGGCGGCACCCCCAAGGGCGCCCCGTTCTCGGTCGACTCCTCCGACATGCACTACAGCGAGTACACCCTCAAGGGCGTCTTCCACCACACCCCGCGCTACGTGCGGACCGCCGTCGACCTGCTGATCAGCGGCAGGGTCGACGGGCACAGCCTGGTCACCGAGACCCGCCCGCTGGACCAGCTCGTGCCCTCCCTGGAGGACATGGCCGCGGGCCGCGGCACCAAATACATCCTCACCCCGTAGGAGCCCCCCATGCTGTACGCCTCAGAGCGCCGCGCAGTCGTCGCGGCCTGCCAGCACCTCAGCCGGGAGCGGCTCGTGGTCGGCACGGCCGGGAACGTGTCGATCCGGCTCGGCGAGCACGTCGTCATCTCCCCCAGCGGGGTGGACTACGAGCAGCTCGGACCCGGCGACGTCGGGGTGCACGACCTGACCGGTGCGGTGGTGGAGGCCGAGCTCGCCCCCTCCAGCGAGCTGCCCCTGCACCTGGCCGTCTACGCCGCCTCCGAGCACACCGCGATCGTGCACACCCACTCGGTGGCCTCGACCGCGCTCTCGGTGGTGGTGGACGAGGTGCCGCTGTCGCACTACTACTCGGCCCTGTTCGGGGGCGCGGTCCGGGTGGCCCCGTACGCGACCTTCGGCTCCGACGACCTGGCCGGCCACGTCGTCGCGGCGCTGGCCGACCGGACCGCCGCACTGATGGAGAACCACGGGGCCGTGCTGGTCGGCTCCGACCTGGGCAAGGTGCTGGACCGGGTGGCGTACCTGGAGTACGTCTGCGAGGTCCAGCTGCGGATCCTGGCCACGGGCCGCCCGGCCAAGCTGCTCTCGGAGGCCGAGATCGAGCGGGTCCGCGTCGGTCTGTCGGGCTACGGCCAGGTCTCCCGCGGCTAGGACGGTCACCGCCGGAGTTCTGGAGAAGATCCGGCTCGGACAACCGAGCCGGATCTTCTCCACAACTCAGGCCCCCGGTCCGCAGACGCCAGCAGGCGGCCCCCCGGAGGGGACCGCCTGCTGGTTCGTGCGGGGTGGGGCTGGACTCAGAAGTCCATGCCGCCCATGCCACCCGGGTCGCCGCCACCGGCAGCCGGGGTCTTCTCCGGCTTGTCGGCGATGACGGCCTCGGTGGTGAGGAACAGCGCCGCGATGGAGGCGGCGTTCTGCAGCGCGGAGCGCGTGACCTT
>JAOPXW010000228.1 GCA_025964935.1 Friedmanniella sp.
CCTCGGTGCCGGCCAGGAACTTGGCCACGCCGAACCCGTTCTCGGGCAGCAGGTGCTCCAGGCTGAAGCCCGACACCTGCCGACCGAAGGTGCCGAACTCGGTCCGGATGGTGGCCAGGTTGGTGGCGACCAGCTTCTCCAGCCCGGCCAGCACGGGGGAGTCCGCCGCGGTCTGGGTCCCGTCGAGGTGCAGCCGCTCCCCGGTCCCGGTGACGATGTCGAGAGCGACGACGTTGTCGGCGCTGCGGCCGTAGCCGAGTGCCCGCGGTCCGCAGGCGTTGTTGCCGATCATCCCGCCGATGGTGCAGCGGTTGTGGGTCGAGGGGTCGGGACCGAAGCGGAGCCCGTACGGCGCGGCCGCTGCCTGCAGCACCGACTGGACGACCCCGGGCTGGACCCGGGCCGTCCGGGTCTCGGGGTCGATGGAGAGGACCTGGTTGAGGTGTCGGGCGGTGTCGAGGACCAGACCGGGGCCGACGGCGTTGCCGGCGCAGGAGGTGCCGGCCCCGCGGGTGGTGACCGGAACGCCGGCGGCCCGAGCCGCGGCAAGCAGCTCGACGGTCTCAGCGACGTCGCGCGGGTGGGCGACGGCCTGGGGGACGACCCGGTAGAGCGACGCGTCGGAGGAGTAGAGCGCCCGGGTCAGCGTGCTGGTGTCGAGCAGGTGGCCCAGCCCGCGGCGCTGGAGCTGCTCAGCCAGCTCGGAGGTCTGGGGGGCGGGAGCGACGGCGTTCGACATGTCGCCCTGATCGTAGTGCCCAGCGGGAAACGCGCCGGGCGTGTCCGCCGGGCCTCACGACGCTTGCGGGCTGCCCGGACGCGCCCGGTCAGCGGCTCAGTCCGAGGGTGGCGGTTCGGCCTCGGTCGCGGCGATGACGGCGGCGAAGGCCCGTCCCAGCGCGGCGTAGTCCTCGGCGCAGACGGCCTCGACGAAGTGCCGACGGACGGCCTCGACGTGCTGCGGTGCCGCCGTCTCCAGCAGGGTGAAGCCCTGGTCGGTCAGGTGGGCCCAGACGCCCCGTCGGTCGGTCGGACAGGTCTGCCGGTCGACCAGACCCGCCTTCTCCATCCGCGACACCGTGTGGGTGAGCCGGGAGCGGGACTGGTGCACGGCGGTGGCGAGCTCGGACATCCGGACCCGGCGCTCGGGCGACTCCGACAGGGTGACCAGGATCTCGTACTCACCGAGGTCGAGGCCGAAGCGGCGGAGGTCGGCGTCCAGGCGCTCGTTCAGGCGTGCGCTGCCGAGCAGGTAGGTCCGCCAGGTGCGCTGCTGGTCCGCGTCCAGCCACCGCGGTTCGGTCGTCGATCGAGCCATGAGCCCACCTTACCGGGGAACGTTGACATTTCAACTAGTTCTGCTAGTGTTCTTGTAGTTGAAGAATCAACCAATACCCCAGGAGTAGTCATGACGCAGGAACTCATCGGGACCGACCTTGTGGCCGGCACCTGGACCATCGACCCCAGCCACTCCGAGGTGGGCTTCACGGTACGGCACCTCATGAGCAAGGTGCGCGGAACCTTCACCCAGTTCGGCGGCCGGATCACCACCACGACCGACCCCCTCGACTCGATCGTGGCCGTCACCATCGCCAGCGCCTCGATCAACACCAATAACGAGCAGCGCGACGGCCACCTCAAGACCGCTGACTTCTTCGACCCGGAGAAGGGTGGCGAGCTCGTCTTCACCAGCACCGCGGTGCGCGGCGACGCGGACGGCTACGTCATCGCCGGCGACCTGACGATCAACGGCATCACCAAGCCCGTCGACCTGGCCGCGGACTTCCTCGGCGTGGCGGTGGACGCGTACGGCGTGACCCGCGTCGGGGCCGAGGCCACCACCTCGATCAGCCGCAAGGAGTTCGGCGTCGAGTTCAACGTCCCCCTCGACGGCGGCAAGCTCCTGATCGGCGACAAGGTCGACATCACCCTGAGCATCCAGGCCACCCTCGGCTGAGCCTTCTCCCGCCCTGTCACCGCCCTCCCCGGCTCGACCGGGGAGGGCGGTGCCGCGTCCGGTCCCGTCGGCTCCCGGTCACCCGTTCGGCGGACTCCTCCGGCCTGCTCGGGTCGCGGTGACGGCAGCGTCCCGCGTCTTGCTACTCACGAGTAACATAGGGGCCACACGCGAGAGACGAGGACCGGGAGAGCAATGAAGCGCACCTTGTTCGACGAGGACCACGAGGCGTTCCGCGACACCTGCCGGACGTTCGTGGAGCGGTCGCTGCGGCCGCACCAGGAGAAGCACATCGCCAACCACGAGTTCGGGCGGGACATGTGGCTCGAGCTCGGCAAGCAGGGGCTGCTGGGCCTGAACGTGCCCGAGGCGTACGGCGGCGCCGGAGTCGGCGACCCCCGCTTCTCGATGGTGTTGGCCGAGGAGCTCTCCAAGCTCGCGTTCGCCTACTCCTCCTGCGTCGGGATCCACGCCGACTGCGTCGCGCCCTACCTCGTCGAGCTGGGGACCGAGGAGCAGAAGCAGCGGTGGCTGCCGAAGTTCTGCACCGGCGAGCTGATCACCGCCATCGCCATGACCGAGCCCTCCGGTGGCTCCGACCTGGCCGCGCTCAAGACCACTGCGGTCCTCGACGGGACCGACTGGGTCCTGAACGGCTCCAAGACCTTCATCACCAACGGCTACTCCGCCGACCTGGTCGTGGTGGCCGCCCGCACCGACCCCACGCAGCGGGCCAAGGGCATCACCCTGTTCGCCGTCGAGGCCGGCATGCCCGGCTTCGAGCGTGGTCGCAAGCTCGAGAAGATCGGCCAGCCGGAGGCCGACACGGCCGAGCTGTTCTTCGCCGACGTCCGGGTGCCGGCCGAGAACGTCCTCGGGGAGGTCAACCACGGCTTCGTCTACATGATGCAGCGGCTGCTCACCGAGCGGATCGGCGCGGCGGTCAACAACCTGTCGCACGCGCGCCAGATCCTCGACGAGACCCTGGTCTACGTCCGGGAGCGGACCGCCTTCGGGCAGCCCATCGGGTCGTTTCAGGCCAACAAGTTCACCCTCGCCGAGCTGGTCACCCAGGCCGACGTGACCCAGGCCTTCGTCGATGCCTGCATCATGGAGCAGCTGAACGGCACCCTCACCGCGGTGGACGCCGCCAAGGCCAAGTGGTGGACCGCGCAGGTCCAGAACGACATCCTCGACGCCTGTGTGCAGC
>JAOPXW010000241.1 GCA_025964935.1 Friedmanniella sp.
GCAAGGTGGAAGCCGGCATACCCGAGGACGACCCCCGCAACGCCGCCACCATCGCCGACAACGTCGGGGACAACGTGGGCGAATGCGCCGGCATGGCCGCGGACCTGTTCGAGTCGTACGCCGTCACCCTGGTCGCCTCGCTGATCCTGGGCAAGGCGGCCTTCGGTGAGGCCGGCCTGGTCTTCCCCCTGATCGTCCCCGCCATCGGCGTGATCACCGCGATCATCGGCATCTTCCTGACCAAGCCCCGTCCCGGCGAGAACGGCCTCAAGACCATCAACCGGGCGTTCTACCTCTCGGCCGCCATCTCGGCGGTCCTGTGCGCGATCGCCTCCTTCGCCTACCTGCCGTCCTCCTTCGCCGCGCTCAACGTGGCCGGCGCGGAGGCCTTCACCGGCCCCATCGACGACCCGCGTGTGGTCGCCATCGGCTCGGTGGTCATCGGCATCGTGCTCGCCGTCATCATCTTGTCCCTCACCGGCTACTACACCGGCACCGAGGACCGCCCCGTCCAGGACGTCTGCAAGACCTCCCTCACCGGGGCCGCCACCGTCGTGCTCTCGGGCATCGCGGTCGGTCTGGAGTCGGCGGTCTACACCGCCATCGTCATCGCCGCGGCCGTCTTCGGTGCCTTCCTGCTGGGCGGCTCCGGGGTCGTCGCCCTCTTCGCCATCGCGCTCGCCGGCTGTGGTCTGCTGACCACGGTCGGGGTGATCGTGGCCATGGACACCTTCGGCCCGGTCTCGGACAACGCCCAGGGCATCGCCGAGATGTCGGGCGACGTGCACGGCGAGGGCGCGCAGATCCTCACCGAGCTGGACGCCGTCGGCAACACCACCAAGGCCATCACCAAGGGCATCGCCATCGCCACCGCGGTGCTGGCGGCGACCGCCCTCTTCGGCTCCTACACCGACGCCATCCGCGGCGTCCTGGCCGAGCGTTACGACCAGTTCATCCAGCAGGCCGTGGTCTTCGCCCCGCAGACCCTCGTCGGTCTGATCCTGGGTGCGGCGGTCGTGTTCCTGTTCTCCGGTCTGGCCATCAGCGCCGTCGGACGGGCGGCCGGGGCGGTCGTGTTCGAGGTCCGTCGCCAGTTCCGCGAGATCGCCGGGATCATGGAGGGCACCGGCAAGCCCGAGTACGGCAAGGTCGTCGACATCTGCACCCGGGACTCGCTGCGCGAGCTGGCCACCCCCGGCCTGCTGGCCATCCTGGCTCCCGTCGCGGTCGGCTTCGGCCTGGGTGCCCCGGCCCTGGCCGGTTACCTCGCCGGTGCCATCGCCTGCGGGACCCTGATGGCGGTCTTCCTGGCCAACGCCGGTGGGGCCTGGGACAACGCCAAGAAGGTCGTCGAGGACGGTCTGTACGGCGGCAAGGGGTCCCTGGCCCACGAGGCCACGGTCATCGGCGACACCGTCGGTGACCCGTTCAAGGACACCGCGGGCCCGGCCATCAACCCGCTGATCAAGGTGATGAACCTGGTCGCCGTCCTGATCGCGCCGGCCGTCGTGGCGATGTCGCCCATCAGCGGCACCCCCAACGGCCTGAGGTTCGTCATCGCGCTGGTCGCCCTGGCCATCGTGGTGGCCGCCGTGGTCGTCAGCACCCGCCGGGCCGTGGCCATCGCCGACACCCCCGGCAGCGACGAGTTCCCGGTCCGCGCCGGCCACGACGTCGAGGCCGACTCCGCCGCCGTGCCCACCCCGGAGGGCGAGCGCCGGCACTGAGCAGCAATCCGGTGTGACCACCGCCCCCGCGCCGGGGGCGGTGGCACACTGGCTCCGATGTCTGACAACCCGTACGGCCGACCCGGCGAGAGCCCCGTCGAGCCCTACCCGCCCGGTTCCACCGCCGCGGGACCCGTGGCCCCGTACGGTCCGGGCGGGCTCCCCGTCGCGTACCCCCCGTACCCCCCGGCCCCCACCTGGTACGTCCCCCCGAGCCCGCTCCCCACGGAGCCGCGGCTCTACCACCAGATGCTGCGGGGTCCCCGCTTCCGCTGGTGGCGCCCCCTGCTGGCCCTGCTGCTCGTCGTGGCGATCGGGGTCCCGCTCGCCCTGCTGTCCTTCGTCTCCGTCGTGGTCGGCGGGCTGCTCACCGGGGTCCCGGACCTGCTCGCGTACGTGTCGCGGGTGCTGACGTTCGAGAACCTCGGGCCGGTCGGCTTCGTCGCACTCAACCTCAGCCTGATCGTGCTGATCCCGGCCGCGGGTCTGTCGCTCTGGATCGCCCACCGCATCCGGCCCCGCTTCATCGCCTCGGTCGCGGGCGGCATCCGGTGGCGCTGGCTGCTGCGCTGCGTCGTCGTCGTGCTGCCGGTCTGGGTGGTCTACCTGGCCCTTGGCCTGGTGCTGGACTTCACGCCCAGCCCCCGTCCGGCGCACTGGGCGGTCCTGCTGGTGATCGTGTTGATCATGACCCCGTTCCAGGCCGCCGGCGAGGAGTACCTCTTCCGCGGCTGGATCATGCAGAACATCGGGGCCTGGTTCCCTCGGCCCCTGGTCGGGCTGGTCGTGACCGTGGTGATCTCCACGGTGGCGTTCTCCGCGGCCCACGGCAGCCCCGACCCCTGGGTGCTGGGCTCCATCGCCCAGCTGGCGGTGGCCGCGACCATCCTGGCCTGGCGTACCGGGGGTCTGGAGGCCGGCATCGTGCTGCACGCGACCAACAACATCCTGGTCTTCTTCACCGTCATCCTCGTCGGCGGCTGGGACACCGCCTTCGTCGGGGCCGACACCACCTCGACCTTCGGCGCCTTCGCGATCGGCCTGGTGGCCCACACCGTGGCCGTGGCCCTGCTCCTGTGGCAGGCCAAGCGGGTCGGGATCGACCGCTACTACCGGCCGGCCGCGATCAGACCGTCGGCTCCCCCGCCAGTGACCACCGGATGGCCGCCAGCGCCGAGCGGGCCAGCGGTCGGATCAGCACCCGGTCGGTGAGGGGGAGCGCGGGCAGCGAGAGGGCCGTGCGGGCCCAGAGCGGCAGGATCGAGACCGCCGCCGCCGCCAGCACCGAGTAGCCGGCTCGGGCCGGTCCGGTCAGCGGCGGCTGCCGGAGCAGCAGGTCGATGGTGTCGCGGGCGGCCGGGGACATCCGCAGCTCGGGCGCGTACGCCCGCAGCTGGGCCTCCATCTCGGCCACGGTGCGGGGGGCGTCCTGCACCCCGAGCTTCTCGGCGACCACGGCACTCTGCGCCACGTACGTGTCGGCCTCGGCGGGGTCCAGCCGGGCCGAGCCGAAGCTCTGATGAGCGGCCAGGAAGCTGTCCATCTCGGCCAGGTGCACCCAGCCCAGCAGGTGCGGGTCGGAGGCGGCGTACGGCTCCCCGTCCGGGGTCACCCCGACGATCCTTTTGTGCACGGCCCGCACGATCCGGATCTGGCGCTCCGCGTCGGGGATGGGGCCGTACGTGGTGGTGGCCAGGAAGGTGCTGGTCCGCTGCAGCCGGCCCCACGGGTCGGTCCGGAAGGCGGAGTGCTCGCTCACCCCGTGCATGGCCACCGGGTGCAGCGACTGCAGCAGCAGGGCCCGGATGCCGCCGATGAACATGGCCGTGTCCGCGTGCACCCGCCAGATGACGTCGTCCTCGGTGAACCACCGGGGGCCGGGCGCGTACCAGATCCGCGCGTGGGCCTGCTCGAAGTCCTCCCCGGCGATCCGCCCCCGTACGGCACGGGCCAGACTGGCGCGTGGAAGGTCCAGCAGCGCGGCGGGACGGGGCAGCAGGCGGGTCGGCTCAACGGGTGAATCGATCACGCCGCGGATCGTACGCTGGGCGCAAAACCGACGACGCTCGACGAGGAGCTGGCCATGGGACGCTACGCCGACGACCACCGCCGGAGCCTGGAGGACCCGGCCGGGTTCTGGGGCGAGCAGGCGCAGGCCGTCGACTGGTTCGCCAGGCCGCAGCAGGTCCTGGACGACAGCCGTGCGCCGATCTACCGCTGGTTCACCGGCGGCGTCCTCAACACCTGCTTCAACGCCCTCGACCGGCACGTCATCCGCGGCCGTGGCGACGAGCCCGCGCTCATCTTCCACTCCGCGATCACCGGGGACCGGCGGACCTACACCTACGCCGAGCTGCTGGAGCGGGTGGCCCAGCTCGGTGGGGCGCTCCGCGAGCTGGGGGTCAACGCGGGCGACCGGGTCGTCCTCTATCTCCCGATGGTGCCCGAGGCGGCCATCGCGATGCTGGCCTGCGCCCGGATCGGGGCCGTGCACTCGGTGGTCTTCGGCGGGTTCGCCGCCACTGAGCTGGCGGCCCGGATCGACGACGCCCGGCCCAAGGTGGTGATCTCGGCCTCCTGCGGCCTCGAGGCCGACAAGGTGGTGGCCTACAAGCCGCTGCTGGACGCGGCGCTGGCCAAGTCGACCCACCAGCCCGACTACTGCGTGATCTACCAGCGGCCGCAGCTCAGGGCCGAGATGGTCCCGGGCCGCGACATCGACTTCGGGCTGCTGATGAAGCCCGGCTCGTTCCCGCCCGCGGTCTGCGCCGAGGTCGCCGCCACCGACCCGCTCTACATCCTCTACACCTCCGGCACCACCGGCCGCCCGAAGGGCATCGTCCGAGACCACGGCGGCCACGCGGTTGCGCTGACCTACTCCATGGGCGCGGTGTACGGGCTCGGGCCCGGC
>JAOPXW010000250.1 GCA_025964935.1 Friedmanniella sp.
CCATCGGCTCGTGGAGGGTGCCCTCTACGGCATCTGGGCCTCCCGGTCGGGTGCCACCGGCGTCCGCGTCCGTCCCGACGGCGACGACCTGGTGCTGGACGGCGTGCTGCGGTTCGCTTCGGGCGCCGGGGTCATCGACCGCTCCCTGGTGCCGGTCTGGACCACCGACGAGCACCACCTGCTGGTCGACCTCGACGTCAGCGCCCTGCCGGTGGACGCCGCCGGCTGGCAGTCGGGCGCCATGACGGTCAGCCGCACCCACACCGTGACCCTGGTCGACGTCCGGGCGCCCGCCCGAGCCGTCGTCGGACCGGTCGACTTCTACCTCGACCGCCCCGCCTTCCTGCCCGGCGGGGTCGGCGTCGCGGCGGTCTGGGCCGGCGGTCTGGCCCGTCTCGTCGACACCGTGCTGGGCTGGCTGCGGCGCAGCACCCCGGTCATGGACGTCCGGCTGGGCCGGCTCCGCACCCACCTCGTGCTGGCCACAGCGGCGGCCCGGCAGGCCGGGCTCCGGCTGGACGGGCTGCTCACCCCGGACGGGTCCCTCCGCGAGCCGGGCGGAGCCGACCTGCTCGCCCCGGTGTGCACCGAGGCCCGCGCCGCGGTCGCCCAGACCGTACGCCTGGCCCTGGAGGACGCCCGCGCGGTGGCCGGCGCCGCCGGTCTGGCCTTCGACGCCGCCCTCACCCACGCCGTCGACGACCTGGGCCTCTACACCGCGCAGCAGCCCGCCGACGCCGACGCCGAGACCCTGGGTCGCACCTGGCGGGCGCCGTGAGCGCGGTGGACGTGCTCGTCGCGATCCCTGCGCACAACGAGGCGGAGACGATCGAGAGCTGCCTCGCCGCCGTCGGTGCGGCGGCGGCGACCGCCCAGCGCACCGGGGCCGTCCGCCGAGTGCGGGTCGCGGTGTCGGCCCACCGGTGCACCGACGACACCGCCCGCCGCGCCGCCGGTGTCCTGGCGGAGCTGCCGGGGGTCGAGGCGCTCGTCCTGGAGGAGCCGCGGGTGCTCACGGTCGGCGGCCTCCGCACCCGGCTCATCGCCCAGGCCAGCGCCGGGGCGGAGCCACTGCCCCACGACGCCTGGGTGTTCTGCACCGACGCGGACACGCTGGTGCCGCAGGACTGGCTGACCGGAACCCTGCGGCAGGCGGCGGAGCGCGGGGCCGTGCTCGTCCTGGGGCTGGCCGACCTGATGGACTGGGCGGCCGACGACACCGCGCGTCAGGCGTACGCGGAGCTGCTCGAGCGGGGCATCGCCGACGACGGCCACGAGCACGCGTACGCCGCCAACCTCGCCGTCCGGCTGGACGTGCTGCGGCGGGTCGGCGGATTCCCGTCGGTACCGCACGGCGAGGAGCACGGGCTGGCGGCCGCGGTCCGACGGGCGGGGCTGGGCATCATCAGCACCTTCCACCCCCGGGTCCAGACGTCGGCGCGGATGCCCGGCCGGGCCGCCGAGGGACTCGGCGCGCTCCTCGCCCGGCTGGCCCACGTCCCGCAGACCGAGGGCGACCCCGGACCGGCGGTCGAGCCGGTCTGACCCGGGGCGGTGGGACGGCGGTCCCGCTCAGCTGCGCCCGACCAGTCGGGGGATGAGGGCGAGCCCCAGCACCCCGAGCAGGGTCAGACCCGCGGCGAGGTAGGCGGCCGAACGGTCGAGGGCCAGGTCGAAGACCAGCAGGACCACGCCGACCAGCACCAGACCGACACCCGCGAGCACCGCCCGGACGATCACGTGCCCCACCTGCACCACGGTCTGCTTGGCATGCTGCCGGAAGACCGCGCGGTGCAGGTTGACCGGCGCCAGCCCGAGGGCGGTGGTCAGGACGGCCGTCGCCACGACGGCGAGGTAGACGTGTCGCTGGAAGGGGCTGAGGTGGGCGAAGGTGGGCTGGAACGCGACCCCGAGCAGGAAGCCGGTGAGGACCTGGGTGCCGGTCTGGGTGACCCGGAGCTCCTGGAGCAGCTCGGCCCAGTTCCGGTCCATCCGCTCGTCCCGGGTCTCGTCGCGACCGTCGGCGGGGTCGTCGTCGTCCTGCTTCGGGTCCACCTCGGTCATCGGGCCTCATCCTCGTCCTGGGGAGGCAGTCGGCGCTCCCGCGCAGACAATGTAGGGCCCGACCGGCCGCTCAGGTGCGGCTGAGGGCGATGCGGTCGATCAGGTCCTCCAGCGCGTCCTCGAACTCCTCGTCGAACTCCTCCCGGGCCAGCTGCGGCTTCAGCTCCAGGGTCCGGGGGTAGGCGGTGAGGTCGTTGGTCTCGTAGACCTCGATGTCGTCCTCGGCACCCATCTCGGGCGTGCCGGGCAGGCTCATGGCGGACTCCAACAGCAGGTGGCCGAGCAGGAAGGTCGAGAACGCGCGGTAGATCACCACGCTGGCGTCCTTGCCGAACCCGTAGTAGTCGAGCCCCTCCAGGAACGACTCGACCCATTGCAGGCTGCGCAGCGGCGGACGCAGCCACGGTGCCGCCGGGGGCCGGCTCGCCACCAGAGGGAAGATCTTGGGGTGGGCCGTGGCCATCCCCCGGACCGCGTGTGCGATCTGCTGGAGGTACTCCTGCCAGCTGTCGAAGGTGTCCGCGGCGCCACTGGAGTCGTTCAGCTCCTTCATCACCACCTCCACCACACCGTCCAGCAGCTGCTCGCGGCCCGGGACGTAGCGGTAGAGGGCCATCGCCTCCACGCCGAGCTCGGACCCGAGCCGGCGCATGGTCAGCTTGTCCCGGCCGTTCTCGTCGATGAACCGGACCGCCTCGTGCAGGATGGTCTTCCGGTCGAGTGGTCGCCGCGCCGTGCCCCCTCGGCCTGTGCTGGTCTGAAGCCCCACTCCGTGCTGGAGACTCTGGCCGTTCTGCGGACCTGCGTTTCCGCTGCCCATCACCGCCCCGCTCTCTGGCTTCTACCCTGCACGTCGAGCCAGACGGGAGCGGCATCGGGCCCGCTCCGGCCGCCGCGCCAGGACCCCGGGCCACCGCCCTGAAGCTGGGCACCCTGCTGTTTACTCCGTAAACGACAGGCTTTACATTGAGGGGGACGACGCAGTTGGTCTGACTCGCTTCATGTTCGATCATAGGTCACCGGTGACCCGCACCACAGCCACCGCCGGCCTGGGACGCGGGTCTACCCACCGTCGTCGCGGTGCGCGAAGATCTCGGGCACCCGACGAGAGGAGACATCATGAGTGGACTGGGCGACAAGCTCGCGGGCAAGGCCGAGGAGCTCAAGGGCGCGGCCAAGGAGAAGACAGGCGACGCCACCGACAACGCGAGCCTGCAGGCCGAGGGTGCTGGTGACCGCGCGAGCGGGAACGCCAAGCAGGCCGTCGGCGAGGTCAAGGACGCGGTGGACGACGCCACCGACCGTCGCTGACCCACCTTTCCTCAGCGCACGGGACCCGTCCGCCCCCTCGGGGTGGGCGGGTCCTGTCGTACGGCACCGCCCCGACCCGCGCCTTGCCGAACCCGGTCGGCCGCGCCGGACGGCTCAGGCGTTGGTGGTGGAGATGTGCTCGATGATCGCGGTGGTCGAGACCGACGGCGTCCGGGGGAGGTAGATGACCCGGCAGACGTCGTTCAGGTGGTCGAACTTGCCCTCCCAGTCGTCTCCCATGACCAAGATGTCGGCCGCGTGCTCGAGGACGTAGTCCCGCTTGAGCTCCAGGCTCTCCTCCACGAACACCGCGTCCACGACCTTCAGGTTGGCCACGATCTCGGTCCGCTCGTCCTGGGTGAAAACCGGGTTGCGACCCTTCTTGGCGAAGTTCAGCGCGTCGGAGGACACGCCGACGACCAGCCGGTCCCCGAGGGCGGCGGCCCGGTTGAGGACCCGGACGTGCCCGACGTGGAGGACGTCGAAGGTGCCGAAGGTGATCACGGTTGTCCCTGCCACGGCGACGTCTCCTCTGAAGATGGGTCGCCGGCCGCCCTGGCGGCCCGCCGGCGGACGGATTCGGCTTACCCTAACGCCCCACCCCGGCCGGTGCCCGCGTGCTGAGCGCCCGCGGCGACCCATAGCCGGACGAAGTAGATTGAGGACCCCATGGCTCTGCTCCTCGACCTCCAGCCGCTCCGCGCCAGTCCCCCGTTCCGCCGTCTGCTCTTCGGCCTCGGCGTGTCCAACCTGGGCACCCAGCTCACCGTGGTGGCCGTCGGCCTCCAGGTCTACGACATCACCCGGTCCACGCTGTCGGTCGGAGTGCTGGGCATCTGCGCCCTGGTCCCACTGATCGTCCTCGGCCTGTACGGCGGCGCCCTGGTCGACCAGTACGACCGGCGCCGGGTGGCCCTGGTGGCCTCGGTCGCCCTCTGGGTCATCACCCTGGCGCTGGCTCTGCAGGCTTTCCTGCACGTCGACTCGGTGCTGCTGCTCTACGGCCTGGTGGCCCTGCAGTCGGCCGGGTTCGCGGTCAACAACCCGGCCCGGACCGCGATCATCCCGCGCCTGATCGACCCGTTCCTGCTGCCCGCGGCCAACGTGCTGCAGACCATCGCCTTCAACGTGGCCCTGACCGCCGGTCCGCTGCTCGGTGCCCTGCTGGTGGCCGGGGGCGGGTTCGGGGCGGCTTACGCCCTGGACGCGGTGCTGTTCAGCGCCGCCCTGTGGGCGCTGTGGCGGCTGCCGGACCTGCCCCCGGAGACCATGGCCGACGGGGTCCCGGTCCGCCGCGGCCTCGCCTCGGTGGTGGAGGGCCTGCGCTACCTCGCCACCCGGCCGAACGTGCGGATGACCTTCCTGGTCGACCTGATCGCCATGATCTTCGCCATGCCCCGGGTGCTGTTCCCGGCGGTCGGGGTGGTCTTCCTCGGCGGCGGGGCGGCGACCACCGGTCTGCTCAGCGCCGCGTACGCCGCCGGCGCGGTCCTGGCGGGTGTCTTCTCCGGTGGTCTGGTCGGGATGCGCCGGCAGGGACGGGTGATCACCCTGTCCATCGTCGCCTTCGGCCTCGCGGTCAGCGGGTTCGGTCTGGTCCTGGTCAGCGCCGGAGCCCACAGCCCCACCCGGGTGCTGGTGGTCGGACTGGCCGCGGCGATGGCGTTCCTGGCCGTGGCCGGCGGCGCCGACTCGATCAGCGCCGTCTTCCGCCAGACCATCCTGCAGTCCGCGACCCCCGACCACATGCGTGGCCGGCTCCAGGGCGTCTTCATCGTGGTCGTGGCCGGCGGCCCCCGGCTGGGTGACCTGGTGCTGGGCACCGGGTCCAGCTGGGTGGGCGAGGCGTGGACCGCGGTCGCCGGTGGGCTGGTCTGTGTCGTCCTGGTCAGTCTGGTCGTCGCCACCCAGCGCCGCTTCCTGGCCTACGACGCGCGTCACCCGATCGCCTGACCCCGGCCACCTGACCCCGGCCACCTGACCCCGACCGCTGACCCCGGCCACCCGACCCCGGCGGTCGGCGGCCTGGGGCTCAGCCGAGCTCGGCCAGCACCTGCTCGAGCTGGTCCATGCCGTGGTCGAGCTGGGCCGGGGTGATCACGATCGGTGGGGCCAGCCGGATGGTGGACCCGTGGGTGTCCTTGACCAGCACCCGGCGACGGGCCAGGGCCTCGCTGACCTCGCGACCGGTGCCGATGGCCGGGTCGATGTCGACCCCGGCCCACAGACCGCGCGAGCGGACCGCGACGACACCGTGTCCGAGCATCGCGTCCAGCCGCTCGCGCATCCGGGCCCCGAGCCGGGTGGCCCGCTCCTGGTACTCCCCGGTGGCCAGCAGCTCGACCACCGCGTGACCGACCGCGCAGGCCAGCGGGTTGCCGCCAAAGGTGCTGCCGTGCTGACCCGGGCGGAGCACGCCGAGGATGTCCGCGTCGGCCACCACGGCCGAGACCGGGACGATGCCGCCGCCGAGGGCCTTGCCGAGCAGATAGACGTCGGCCACCACGCCCTCGTGCTCGCAGGCCAGCGTCGCGCCGGTCCGGCCGAGCCCGGACTGGATCTCGTCCGCGATCAGCAGCACGTTGTGCTCCCGGGTCAGCGCGCGGACCCCGGGGAGATATCCCGGCGGCGGGATCCGCACGCCCGCCTCACCCTGGATCGGCTCGATCAGGACCGCGACCACGTCGCTGGTGATGGCCGCCCGCATCGCGTCGAGGTCGCCGTACGGGACGGTCACGAAGCCGGGGGTGTAGGGCCCGAAGTCGTCGTGGGCCTCCGGGTCGTCGGAGAAGCTGATGATGGTCGTGGTGCGGCCGTGGAAGTTGCCGCCCGCCACGATGATGGTGGCCCGGCCGGCCGGCACCCCCTTCACCTGGTAGCCCCACTTGCGGGCCACCTTGATGCCGGACTCCACCGCCTCGGCCCCGGTGTTCATCGGGAGCACCATGTCCTTGCCGACCAGCCGGGCCAGCCCCTCGGCGAAGGGGCCGAGCTGGTCGTGGTGGAAGGCGCGCGAGGTCAGGGTGACGCGGTCGAGCTGGGCCCGGGCGGCGGCCAGCAGGGCCGGGTGCCCGTGGCCGAAGTTGGCCGCCGAGTAGGCGGCCAGGAAGTCGAGGTACTCGACCCCCTCGGTGTCGGTCAGGGTCGCCCCGGCGCCACTGGCCACCACCACGTCGAGCGGGTGGTAGTTGTGGGCTACGTGCGCGTCCTCGCTGGCCAGCAGGTCGTGGGTGCGGGTCGTGCCGAGGTGGTCCATCGTGATCATGAGGCGTCTCCGGGTCGGTGGTGGGTGCGGGTGGCGGGCGGGCGGATCTCCTGGGTGCAGCACTTCACGCTGCCGCCGCCCAGGAGCAGCTCGCTGAGGTCGACCAGGACCGGCTCGTAGCCGGCCGTGGCCAGGGTGTCGGCGAAGGCCTGGGCCGCCGCCGGGACGAAGACGTGCCGACCGTCGCTGACGCAGTTCAGCCCGAAGGCCAGGGCGTCGTCGGTGTCGGCCAGGACCGCGTCGGGGAAGCGGGTGGCCAACAGCCGCCGGCTCGACTCGCTGAAGGCCGGCGGGTAGTAGGCGATGTGGTCGGTCTCGTCGTCGAGCACGGTCAGTGCGACGTCGAGGTGGTAGAAGCGGGAGTCCACCAGCTCCAGGCTGAGCACCTCGCGGCCGGTGACCGCGGCCAGCTCGGCGTGCGCGTCCGGGCTGGTGCGGAAGCCGTGACCGGCCAGCACCCGGTCCCGCAGCACCGCGAAGTCGCCCTCGGCCTCGTTCACCGCCGTGGGAACGGCCAGCCCCCGGGCGGCGTACAGGTCCCCGTTCTCGCGGTGCCACGCGGTGTGCACGGCGGCCTCCGCGCTGCGCTGGGTGCTGGCGAAGCGGGCCGGCAGCACGTGGCCGTCGACCACGATCGCGCCGTTGGCGGCGAAGACCATGTCGACCAGGCCCTCCTGGGCGGGCAGCAGGTCGACCCGGTGCCCGTACGCCCGGTAGGTCTGGACCAGTGCCGACCACTGCGCCAGCGCGCGGCCCGAGTCGACCGGCACGGAGGGGTCCATCCACGGGTTGATGGCGTAGGTGACGTCGAAGAAGGTCGGCGGACACATCAGGTAGTGCCGGGGCCGGGGTCGGCGCGACCCGGCTGAGGGCCGGGCCAGGACAGTGCTGGTCACCCCTCCAGCCTAGGTGGCCGATCACGCAACAGCGGTAGGGTAATGGACGAAAGAGAGGGACGATCCTTGCGTCTTGACGAGATCGATCACAAGATCATTGCGCTTCTGGTGGAGAACGGGCGGGAGAGCTTCGCCACCCTCGCGGTGCGGATCGGGCTCTCGACCGCCGCGACCAAGCGACGGGTGGACCGGCTCCGGCACGACGGGGCCATCCGCCGGTTCACCGCCGAGATCGACCCGGCCGCCTTGGGCTGGACGATCGAGGCGTTCGTCGAGCTCTACTGCGAGGGCCGAGTCCCGCCGGACCGGATGCGCGAGATGGTGCGTGCCATCCCCGAGGTCGTCGACGCCTACACCGTGACCGGGGAGTCGGACGGGATCGTCGTGGTCCGCGCCTCCGACGCCTCCCACTTCGAGGCCGTACTGGGGGTCATCCGCAACTACCCCGGGGTCCGCCGGACCCGGTCGGCGATCGTCCTGTCGCACCTGTGAGGGCCGCCGGGGCGCAGGAGCGCGGGGCGGGGGCCCGGGGCTCGTACGTTAGGTTGGCCGGTACGCAAGGTCGCCGCACGGGAGTCATGGCCCTGCCTCTGCTCATCGTGCCTGGTCAGGAAGAAGTGTGCTCGTGCTCAGCTCGCCCGACGCGATCGTCTCGCTGGTCGCGGACCCCCTCATCACCTCCGACGTGCACCTCCGGTCGGTGGGCCGGTGACCGCCGCGACCACCCGTCCGGCGCGTCGGATCCGCATCACCGACTTCTTCGCGGCCAAGCGGCAGGGCGAGCGGTGGGCCATGCTGACCAGCTACGACCAGTACACGGCGGCGATCTTCGACCACGCCGGCGTCTGGGCCCTGCTGGTCGGTGACTCCGCCGCCAACAACGTGTACGGCTACCAGACCACCCTGCCGGTCACGGTGGACGAGCTGCTGCCGCTGGTCCGCGCCGTCGTCACCTCCACGACCCGGGCCTTCGTCATCGGCGACCTGCCCTTCGGCTCGTACGAGGACGGGCCCTCCCAGGCCCTGGAGACCTCCATCCGCTTCATGAAGGAGGGCGGCTGCCACGCGGTCAAGTTCGAGGGCGGGGTGCGGGTGGCCGACCAGATCCGGAAGGTCACCGACGCCGGCATCCCGGTCATCGGCCACATCGGCTTCACCCCGCAGAGTGAGCACCAGCTGGGCGGCTACCGGGTCCAGGGCCGCGGCAACGACGCGGAGCGGCTGCTGGCCGACGCCCACGCCGTGGCCGACGCCGGCGCCTTCGCGGTGGTGCTCGAAATGGTGCCCGGGGACCTCGCCGCCCAGGTCACCGCCGAGCTGGACATCCCGACCGTCGGCATCGGGGCCGGCCCTGGCTGCGACGCCCAGGTGCTGGTCTGGCAGGACATGCTCGGCCTCCGACCCGGTCCGATGGCCCGCTTCGTCAAGCAGTACGCCGACCTCAACCAGGTGATCACCTCGGCCACCCAGGCCTACGTCGACGAGGTCCGCAGCGGCGCCTTCCCGACGGCCGAGCACACCTTCGCCTCCGAGATCACGGAGCGGCCTGCCGAGCTCACCCCCGTGACCGAGGCGACCGGGGCCGACCCGACCCGGACGGCCGCCGAGGTGTCGCCCGGTGAGATCCCGGCCGACCCTCCCTCGCTCCAGGTGCCCTCGTGAAGGTGGCCAACAGCGTCACCGACTTCGCCGCCCTGCGCGCCGAGCTGGACGGCACCGGGGAGCGGATCGTCTACGTCCCGACCATGGGGGCGCTGCACGCCGGGCACCGGTCCCTGATCGCCCTGGCCAAGAGTCTCGGTAGCCGGGTCGTCATCAGCATCTTCGTCAACCCGCTGCAGTTCGGGCCGGGCGAGGACTACGCCCGCTACCCCCGGCCACTCGAGGAGGACCTGGAGATCTGTCGGCTGGAGGGGGTGGACCTGGTCCTGGTGCCCACGGTCGCCGAGCTCTACCCGGCCGGCCGCCAGGTCACGGTCCACGCGGGGCCGATGGGTCAGCTGTGGGAGGGACGGGCGCGCCCCGGCCACTTCGACGGGGTGCTGACCGTGGTGCTCAAGCTGCTGCACGTGGTCCGTCCACACATCGCGATCTTCGGTCAGAAGGACGCCCAGCAGCTGGCCTGCATCCAGCGGATGGTGCTCGACCTCAACCTCGACGTCACCGTGCTCGGGGGCTCGACGCTGCGCGAGCCGGACGGGCTGGCCATGTCCAGCCGGAACGTGTTCCTCAGCGCCGCCGAGCGGGTCACCGCGACCGCTCTGTCCCGGTCCCTGGCCCAGGCCGCGACGCAGACCTCGGTGCCCGCGGCCCGGGCAGTGGCCTCGGCGGTCCTGGACCAGGTGCGCGACGACCCGGGGTTCGAGCTGGACTACGCCACCCTGGTGCACCCGACGACCTTCGTCGAGGTCTCCGACGACTACCACGGCGACGCCGTCTTCATCGTGGCGGCACGGGTCGGCATGACCCGGCTCATCGACAACGCGCCGATGACTTTCCCCGCCCCGCTCCCGGTCGCCGAGCCCGTCCCGGTCTGAGACCGGCCAGGCGGGCAGCGGATGGACCTCGACGAGGCGGCGACGGAGCTCTACGCGCTGCCCCCGGAGGAGTTCGTCCCGCGACGAAAGGAGCTGGTCGCCCAGGCTCGGGCCGACCGGGACCGCGACCTCGTCCGCGACCTGGGCGCCCTGCGGCGGCCGACCCGTACGGCGTGGCTGGTCAACCTGCTCTCCCGCCACGACCAGCCGGGGCTGGAGGCCCTCTTCGCCCTCGGCGAGGAGCTCCTCGCGGCGCAGCACCGACGCTCCGGGGCCGACCTGCGTCGCCTGTCGGGCGAGCGGCGACGTCAGGTCGACAGTCTCGCCCGGCAGGCGGTGCGGCTCGGGGCCGAGCAGGGCTACCGGGCCACCGACGGCGCGGCCGCCGAGCTCGTGCAGACCCTGCAGGCGGCCCTGGGCGACCCGGCCGTCGCCGACCTCGTACGCCGTGGACGCCTCAGCCAGGCGGCCAGCTACGCCGGGTTCGGGCCCGGTGACCTGACCGCGGCCCTGGCCGGGTCGCCGCCGAGCGACGCTCCCGGGCCGGCCGATCAGGGGCAGGCCGAGGGCG
>JAOPXW010000288.1 GCA_025964935.1 Friedmanniella sp.
CGGCGGCCGCGGTCAGCACCGTCAGGCGGATGGACGCGGCCACCGCCGGGCTCGTGACGCTGTCCACGAAGCCCGCGACGCCGTTGGTCGTCGAGGTGACCAGCACCGCCACCAGCGGCAGCAACACCAAGATCGACATCCAGAGCATCACGACGCCCAGCGCCAGGCCGGAGCCGCCCCCGAGGCGCAGCACGCCCTGCGGGTCGGTGGCCGACCGGCCACGGGCCCGACCCGCGGGGCGGGTCGGGACCAGGGTCGTGCTCACGAGACGCTCACGAGACGCCGCTCGCGTCCTGGATCTTGGTCACGATGCCGGTCTCGGGGTCGAAGAACTTCTTCGAGACCGCCGACCAGCCGCCGAGGTCGCTGATGGTCACCAGCTTCTTGACCGCGGGGAACGGCTTCGCCGGGTCGTTGGCGCCGGGGACATCACCAGCAGTGACGCTGTCGGACAACGGCCGGAAGCCGTGGCTGGCGAAGACCTTCTGCCCGGCGTCGGAGACCACGTAGGCCAGGAACTTCTTGGCCGTGTCGGGCGCGGTCGTGGTGACGGCGCCCGGGTTCTCGATCTTCAGTGTGGTGTCGGGGACGACGTAGTCCACGGCGGCCCCGTTCTGCCGGGCCGCGATGGCCTCGTTCTCGTACGAGATGAGGACGTCGCCGGTGCCGCTGGTGAAGGCGCTGGTGGCCTCCCGCCCGCTGGAGGGCAGGCTGACCACGTTGGCGTAGTACTTGGTCAGGTAGTCGGTGGCCGCCGCCTCCGAGCCGCCGTTGGCGGTGATGTGGGAGTACGCCGCCAGAACGTTCCAGCGCGCCGAGCCCGAGGAGCCCGGGTTGGGCGTGACGATCTTGACCCCCGGCCTGATCAGGTCGTCCCAACCCGTGATGCCGAGCGGGTTGCCCTTGCGGACCACGATCGTCACCACAGAGGTGCTGACGATGCCCTTCGTGGCGCCGCTGTTCCAGTCGCCGGCCACCACCTTCTTCTCGACCAGCTTGGTCATGTCCGACTGCAGCGAGAAGCCGACGTAGTCCGCGGCCAGACCCGACATCACCGCGCGCGCCTGGTCGCCGCTGGCCCCGTACGAGGACTTCCAGGTGACGCCCTTGCCGTCCGGGGTGTCGGCGAAGTCCTTCTGCAGGTCGTCGTACGCCGGCTTCGGCACCGAGAAGGCGACCAGGGACAGCTCCGACCCCGACTTCGCGGCGCTGCCGCCTCCGCACCCCGTCAGGGCCAGGCTCAGGCCCGCCATCATCACCAGCGCGGGGCGTACCCAGCGACCGACTGTCCGTACCGTGCTCATGTTGTCCTCATTTCCTACCCGACTACTCGGGAAACCGAGGAAAAGTATGCCGAGGCCTCAGCGGGTTCCGAGCTGACGTCTCGGTTGGCGGACGGCCGGGGGAGAATGACCTATGGCGACCGACCTGGACGAGCTGCGGCGGCTGCGCCGGGCGCGCAGCCGGATGGACCACGAGTACGCCGAGCCGCTCGACGTCCCCGCGCTGGCCCGGACCGCGCTGATGTCGGTCGGCCACTTCAGCCGACGGTTCCGGGAGGCGTACGGCGAGACCCCGTACGCCTACCTGATGACCCGGCGGATAGAGCGGGCCAAGGCCCTGCTGCGCCGCGGCGACCTCAGCGTCACCGACGTCTGCTTCTCCGTGGGCTGCACGAGCCTCGGGTCGTTCAGCTCGCGCTTCACCGAGCTGGTCGGGCAGACTCCCAGCGCCTACCGGGCCGCCGACCACGACGACCTGCAGGTCATCCCGGGCTGTCAGGTGATGGTGCTGACCCGGCCGCGGCGGCTGCGGCCCGAAGT
This sequence comes from Friedmanniella sp., assembly GCA_025964935.1. Lineage (GTDB taxonomy): Bacteria > Actinomycetota > Actinomycetes > Propionibacteriales > Propionibacteriaceae > Microlunatus. The sequence continues at coordinate 1,824 of JAOPXW010000288.1, forward strand.
GGTCAGTTCTGGAGAAGCGCCGACCGCGCCGTCGGCCTAGAGTCGGAGCCATGTCCATCTCGGTCAGCGTCATCCACATCCTCGTCGACGACCCCGACGCCGCACTCGGGTTCTACCGCGACACCCTCGGCCTCACCGTCCGGAACGAGGTGGCCCGGGACGGTTTCCGCTGGATCACCCTCGCCACCGACAGCCAGCCCGAGCTCACCATCGTCTTGTCCCAGCCGCACGGCGGCCGGTCGCAGGCCGACGGCGACGCGCTGGCCGCCCTGCTGGCCAAGGGCGAGCTGCGCACCGTCCACTTCGGCACCGACGACCTTGACGCCACGTTCGAGAAGGTGGCGTCCGCGCCGGGGGCCGAGGTGCTGCAGGAGCCCACCCGCCAGCCGTGGGGTGCCCGCGACGCCGCGGTCCGCGACCCGGCCGGCAACATGGTGCGGATCGAGCAGGTCTGAGCTCCCGTCGCCACCGCTGCTGACGTCCGTACCCGGGGCGGGTGACTTTCGCCTCTGCTGATCACTCGGCGTCTCGACCAGGCTGGAAGCATCAGACGATGCAGCCCGGTTCCTCCCCAGCGGAGCCGACCGGCAACCGAGAGGAGCCCCGATGCGACAGCAGGAGATCGTGGTGGGCCTGGACGAGACCGCACCCGCGCAGCGCGCCCTCGAGTGGGCGGCCCAGGAGGCCCGACGCCGCGGCGTCCCGCTCCGCGCCGTGCACGCCCTGACCGGGCCGGCGCCCGGGATCGGACGGCTTGCGGACGGGTCCGACCCCGAGCTGTCGGAGATGCGTGAGCGGGCGGCCATCACCCACCTCTTCGACTCCGTCCACCCGCGCCCGGACTGGGTGATCCAGTTCGCACGGGGCGAGGCCGGCCCGGTCCTGGTCCGCCAGTCCCGGAACGCGGTGCTGCTGGTCCTGGGGGCGCCCGAGGACGGCCTGCTGGGCCGGGTCCTCCGGTCCTCGGTCGCGCACCACTGCCTCGCGCACGGCACGGCGCAGATGGCCTTCGTCCCGGTT
>JAOPXW010000326.1 GCA_025964935.1 Friedmanniella sp.
CTCGATCGCCGCGGCGTCGAAGCCGAGCTCGGCGAGCACCTCCCGGGTGTGCTGCCCGGCCCGCGGCGGACCGGCCACGGTCCCCCGGGCCACGCCGCCGTAGCGGATCGGCGAGTCCACCGACTCCACCTGCCGGTCCCCGATCCGCACCCCGTCGACCTGCACCCACGCGCCGGTGGCCCGGGCCTGGACGTCCTCCACCACCTCGGCCGGCAGCTGCACCGGCCCCCACCACACGTCGTGCTCGTCGAACGCCTGCATCCAGTACGCCAGCGGGTGGGCAGCGAAGGCGGCGTCGAGGATCGGGATGAACTCCCGCCGGTTCTTCGACACCGCGCGGGCCGTGCCGAACCGCTCGTCGGCGAGCAGGTCGGAACGGCCGATCGCGGCGAGCACCCGGGGCAGGTGCCGCTTGGCCTCGACCCCCACCAGGAAGAACCAGCGGTCGTCGGCCGTGCGGTAGGAGTTGTACAGCGGGGTCGGGCAGTTCTCCCGTGGATAGGGCGGCCGGGGACGTCCGCCCATCGCCTGGACGCCCAGCTCACCGGCCAGCGCCCACATGCCGGTGCGCAGCAGCGAGGCCTCGACGAACCGGCCCGTCCCGGTGGTCTCGCGCTCGTGCAGGGCCGCCAGGACCCCGGCCACCGCGGTCATCGCGGCGAAGGTGTCCCCCAGCCCCTGCATCAGCGGCGCCGGCGGCTGCCCCTGGGTCGTGATCTCGTGCGCGATGCCGGTGCGCGCGAAGAAGGAGGCCAGGTCGTAGCCGGCCTTCTCCTCGTCCGGGCCGCCCCAGCCGTACGCCGTGAGTGAGCAGTAGACCAGCCGCGGGAAGCGCTCGGCGACCCCCTCGGGGTCCAGGCCCAGGCGGCGCAGCGCGGCGGGCCGCAAGTTGGTCAGCAGGACGTCGGCCTGGGACAGCAGCCGCTCCAGCGCCTCGCGGCCCTCGGCGGACCGCACGTCCAGCTCGATCGAGCGCTTGCCCCGGTTGGCGGAGGTGAAGGCCCCGTTGGGAGCGTCGGGGTTGGCGCCCATCGATCCCCAGATGTGCCGCATCGGCTCACCGCCCCGCGGCTCCACCTTCACCACGTCGGCACCCCAGTCGGCGAGCACGCCGCCCGCGGCCGGCCCGGCCATCCAATGGGCGAGTTCGACGACCCGCACGCCGTCCAGCGGGGTCGGCGCCACCGACGGGCCGGTCACGCCGGCACCCCCGCGACCGGCGTGGCGCCGGTGACGGCCGGCTCGGCCACGAAGTCCACACGCTCGGGGCCCCGCGTCTGTCCCCCGCTCCAGACGATCTCGGCCCCCTCGGCGAGACGGAAGTCCGGCATCACCGCGAGCCACTCCTCGAGGGTGATCTTGACCTCCAGCCGGGCCAGGTTCGAGCCCAGGCAGCGGTGCGCACCGGACCCGAAGGTGAGGTGCCGGTTGCGACGGCGGTCGATCTGGACCTCGTCGGGGTCGGGGAAGACCGCGGGGTCGCGGTTGGCCGAGGCGAAGGGCAGCACCACGCGCTCGCCGGCGTGCACGCAGCGACCGTGCAGGGCCACGTCCTCCTTCGCCAGCCGGCCCACGGTGACCGGGGCGTAGAAGCGGAGGAACTCCTCCACCGCGGTGTCGATCAGCGACGGGTCCTCGACCAGGCGCTGCCGGTCGGCCGGGTGGGTGGCCAGGTGCCACATCGTCGAGCCGATGGCGCTCCAGGTGGTGTCGGCCCCGGCGATCAGCACCAGGAACGCGGCACCGATCCGGTGCTTGCGGGTCAGCGGCTCGCCGTCCATCTCGGCCGTGGTGAGGTAGTCGATCAGGTCGTCGGCACCACCGCCGGCCGCCTCCCGGTCGTCGAGCAGCTGACCGAGGTAGGCGATGATCTCCCGCACCGCCTCGGCCCGGACCGCCTGGTCCGTCGGGCCGACCCGGATCATCCGGATCATCCAGTCGTGGAACTGACCACCCGGTGGCACGCCTAGGATCGAGGTCAGCACGGTGAGCGTCAGGGGCTGGGAGAAGTGCTCGATGACGTCCCCGCCGCCGCGCTCGGCCAGCGCGGCGACCAGGCGACGCGCCTCCGCCCGGATCATCGGCTCCATGGCCGCCACCTGGGTGGGCATGAAGAACGGCATCAGGACGTCGCGGTGCGCCTTGTGCTCCGGCGGGTCGGAGGTCAGCGGCGGCAGGGAGAGCCCCCCGGCCGCCTCCAGCGGCCCGGCCACCTCCACCGCGCGCGACGTGAAGTGGTCGGTGTCGCGGGCGATGTCCCGCACGTCGTCGTACCCGGCGACCATGTACGAGCCGCCCCACTTGTCGGTGTGTGCCACCGGGCAGCCGGCGCGCATCGCCGCGTACTGGACGTTCGGGTCCGCCCGGAACTCCTCGGAGTAGAGGTCGTAGCCGTCCGCCGGGTGCACCGCCTTGTCGGTCATGACCAGACTCTACGTCTTAGGACACTCGGTGTCCATGCTTGTAGAGCGTTCCCCGGTGTCGGCTCAGGTCGTCGGCGACTGGTCCCGGAGGACCGTTCCGAGGTCCTCGGCGTCGACGGGGAACCCGGTCATCCGGTAGAAGGCGCGTTCCCGCCGCTCCTGTCGCCGCGCCACCGCGGCCAGCGCGTGCCTGGCCCGGTCCACCTGGTCGGGGCCACCGTGCGCGCCGATGCGCGTGTACAGCGCGCCGGTGAGCCCCTTGAGGCGGCGGTTGCACTCCCGGAGGTCGTCGAGGTCGACGAGGTGCGCCGCCTGCACCGGTACCTCGTCGGCAGGGGGCCCCGGCTGCCCGACGGCGTCCCCCGTCTCCTCGTCGTCGCCGGCGATCCCGCGGAGGGTGTCGAGCAGCCCGAGGTGGTCTCCGTTCTCCACCACCTCGTACAGGTACTGGTCGGCCTGCACGTCGATGAGCCAGTCGAGCGTGGCGAGCATCAGGCCGGCCTGCTCCTGCGCGAAGACGGCGTCCTCGGGCAGCGCCGGGATGATGGTCTCCGCCATCCGCGACTTCAGTGCCTCGAGGAGGTCCGGCACGGCTGGGAGCATCGCTCAATCCTCCAGGACCAGGGCGTTGGCATCGCCGACGAAGCGTCCGCCCAGCCCGCTGATGAAGTTGTACATGACGTCGAGCTGGGTGGTCCGGGCCCGGGCGTGGAAGGGGCCGGTCCCGAGCAGCGACACGACGGCCCAGTAGTAGTTGTAGACGGAGTAGTAGTGCAGCCGGTCCCGATCCACGGAGAGCCCCGAGATCCGCTCGTACTCGCCGAGGAAGGTCGCCTCGTCCATCAACCCGGCGACGAGGAAGGTGCCGTTCTCGTCGACGGACCCCCAGCCGGGGAGCATCGTGTACGCCAGGTCCGAGTGGCGGTCGCCCAGGTAGCAGAGCTCCCAGTCGATCACCGCGGTGATCTCACCCCGTTCCTCGTCGAAGAGGAAGTTCCCGTTGCGGTAGTCCCCGTGGAGCAGGGACACCCGATCGACCGGGGGACGGTTCTCCCGCAGCCACTGGCTCATGAGGAGCATCGTCGGGTGCTCCTCGAGCTTGTCCTGCTCCCACGCCCGCTCCCAGAAGCCCAGGCGCCAGTCGATGGCGTCGGTGGTCTCTGACCGGGGGACGTCGAAGGCGTCGAGGCCGGCCCCGCTCCAGTCGGCGGAGTGCAGGGCCGCGCAGTGCTGCACGAAGGCCGGAGCGAGCGCCTTCCGGAGGCGGGGACCGTAGGTGACGCCCAGCCCCGTCGCCTTGGGCACGTCGAAGGTCGGGGCACTCGTCCCGGGAACGAACGTGCTGATGAACGCCGGCGCCCCGAAGTACGAGGGGTCCTCGGTGAGGAGGACGGGCCGCGGGGTCGGCATCAGCCCCTGGACGGCCTGGAGCATCTGGAACTCCCGCGTTGCATCGGTCGCACAGATCGCACCGGGGGTCTTGACCCGGAGGACCAGGCGCTCGGTCTCGGGACCTCGGGTGAGCGTGAAGGCATAGGCCTCGTTCGCGCCGCCGCCGCGCAGTCGGGACACTCCCCCGACGGCTACGGGCCCGTCCAGGGAATCGGCCAGGAACTGCTCCAGGCTCGCCTGCGGATCTGGCAGGCCCACGCCGGCCCGGACAGTGGCCGTCGACTCCCGGTCGAGCAGCTTGCTCGTCAGCAGCTCCTCGAGTCGGCGCTCGCACGCGTACGTCGCCCGGAGCGAGTCCAGGCGGTCCTGCAGCCCATCCGTGACAGCGGACATCCCGCTCCTCCCCCTCGTGCCGGCGGTCGCCCGACGGGTCCTGTGGTCAGGTCGCCGGGGACGCCGTCGGCGTGGCCGACACCGGGGTCGGCACCAGTGTTCCGGCGTCGATCTGGTCCTTGAGCGCGAACTTCTGCACCTTGCCCGACGGGGTCATCGGGTACGTCTGGGTGAAGTACCAGCGCGCGGGCGTCTTGTGCGACGCGATGCGCTGACGGCACCAGTCCCGCAGCTCCTCGGCCGACGGCGGCGCGGCTGGGCACTTCGGGCGGACCACCGCCGCGACCTGCTCCCCCCACCGCTCGTCGGGCAGGCCGATGACCGCCACCTCGGCCACGTCGGGGTGGGAGAAGAGCAGCTCCTCGATCTCCCGCGGGTAGATGTTCATGCCGCCCCGGATGATCATGTCCTTGAGGCGACCGGTGACCCTGAGGAAGCCGCGGTCGTCCATCGTCCCGAGGTCGCCCATGCGCAGCCAGCCGTCCGCGTCCAGCGTCGCGGCGGTCTCGTCGGGCATCTCGTAGTAGGACAGCATCGTCTGGTAGCCGCGGCAGCAGATCTCCCCCTGCTCCCCGATCGGCAGCGTCGTGCCCAGCACCGGATCGGCGATCTTGACCTCCAGCTGCGGGAGCGGCTGCCCGACCGTGCCGGCCTGGTCGGCGGCACCGTCGGTGATCCGGGTCTGGCTGATGACGCCGTGCATCTCGGTCTGGCCGAAGAGGATGCTGAACCGGCAGCCGAGCCGGTCCAGCACGCGGTGGACCAGCGCCTCGGGCACGGCCGAGGCGCAGGACATCATCGTCTGCACGCTGGACAGGTCGCGCGCCGAGCAGTCGGGGTGCTCCAGCACCGCGATGAGCATCGTGGGCC
>JAOPXW010000331.1 GCA_025964935.1 Friedmanniella sp.
GGAACACGGCGGGGTTGAAGAACGCGGCGTCCCCCCGGGCCAGCGGCAGCTGGACGTAGCGCGCGGCGAAGAACTCCCGGAAGTCCGGCAGCCGCCAGGCCAGGTAACCCGGGGCGTCCGGGTGGGAGTAGGGCAGATACATCGTCGGCCCGCTCGCGACCGGCTTGTCGTAGTGCGCGACCGCCCCCTGCAGGGTCAGGGCCGGTGACAGCCGGTGCACCTGGGCCGGGTAGCCGGCAGCGACGTCGTTGGGAAGGAACCCGAGGTGGTAGTCCCGGTGCGGGTCCTGCGCCCTGCCCCCGGGCCGTACGACGTTGACCTGGGACGTCATCTGGTAGCCCGGACCCAGCCAGGCGCTGCTGATCAGGGCGAGGATGTCGTTGCCGTAGTAGTCGACGAAGGCGCCCGGGTCCCGGACGGCGAGCTTCTCCAGCGCGTTCCACACACGGTCGTTGGCCCCGGCCGCAGCGAAGTGGTCGCTGCGCCGGCCGTTCGCCTTCTCCGCGGCGATGATCTCGTCGAAGACCCGGGTGACCCGGTCGACGACCGTCGTGTCGGGGAAGGCGCCCGGGAAGACGACCACACCGGGGCCGCCGGACAGGGCCCGGGCCAACTCGGCCTGAACCTCGAGCCGGTCCCGCTCGGAGGTGATCGACGCCCGCAGCGCCGCCGCGTCGTAGACGAGCACGTTGCGCTCGACCCGAGTGGCGTACGGGTAGTCCGCGGGGTCGGTCGTCTGGTCGACCAGGGCGGCGAGGTCGTCGACGCGGCAGTCGGCTTCGGTGTAGCGGGCGGGGGACCCGAAGGTCGGGTCGGTCAGCACGGCCTCGAGCTCCTCACCTCGGCCGGCGCCCGCCAGGACGATCCTCGGGTCGGCCGGTCCGACGATCGTACGGCCACGCCGACCTCGGCGGGCGGGCGGAGAGGCGGCCGCCCACCCGGGACTAGCCTCCCCAGGGTGACCACCGTCTATCTGATCGTCGGCCTGCCCGGAGCGGGGAAGACCACACGGGCCAAGGAGCTGGAGGTCAGCGAGTCGGCTCTGCGGCTGACGCCGGACGACTGGCAGATGGCCGTGTTCGACACCGACGGTCCCACCCGGTGGCGCTCGAAGGAGCGTGCCGACCAGCGCGACCGGATCGAGGGCAAGCTGGTGGAGGTCGGGATGCGGGCGGCGGAGCTGGGTCTCGACGTCGTGCTCGACTTCGGTCTGTGGAGCCGGGACGAACGCTCCGCGCTCCGCTGGATCGCTGCAGCACGCGGTCTGCGCGCTCAGGTCGTCTACCTGCCGGTCGCCTTCGAGGAGCAGCGAAGCCGCGTCGCCGACCGGTACGAGAGCCAGCCGGGCCAGTTCCACCTGAGCGAGGACGAGCTCCGGCGGTGGCACGGGCCGTTCCAGGCCCCGGACGAGGAGGAGCTGCACGGAGGCGACATCCCCGCCGTCTCGGCCGGGTACGCGACCTGGGCGCACTGGGCGGCGGAGCGCTGGCCGTCGTGGCCGAATAGTTGATCACGGCCGACAAAGCCCGGCGACGCCCCGGCATCTGTGCTTTCATTCGGACAGTTGTTCCGTCGTACCCAATCGGGGGTGGACGCGGCGCCGACGGAGTCGGCAGTTGCCGGCACCCAGACCTCCGAACGGAAGTGCGTCCCGTGACCAACGAAACGACCGAGCCCGACATCAACCGGCGCTTCCTGCTGCGCGGTGGGGCGATCCTGGCCGGGGCCGCCGGCGCCACGGCCATCGGGGCCGTGCTCCTCCCCACTGCGGCCCAGGCCGCCGACGGGCAGTTCGCGGTCGTGGGGCAGCCGAACACGTCGAACCTGCCGACGGAGTTCACCATCGGCGGGGTTGACGGGAGCGAGTCGCCGACGATGTCCCTGACGAACGCCAGCGGCCCGTCGCTGCGGGTGCCGCCGACTGGCCCGAACTACAACGGGAACCTGGCCGTCGGCGAGATCGCGGGCACCCACGCCGGTCTGGACATCGGGGTCGACGCCGGTCTGGGGACTCAGACCACCTGGTTGGCCACCGGTCTCGACCTGGATCAGATCCCGGTCTTCATGCCGGTCGGGCCGGTCCGCCTGGTCGACACCCGCAGCTCCACGGGCCGGGACGCCATCAGGTCGACGTCGGCGGGCGCGTTCGACGCCAGCCACCGCCTGCAGGCCGGGGCCTGGATGGACGTGGCCATCGCCCCGGCGACCTACTTCGGCCTGGAGGCCGCGTTCGTCAACGTCACGGCCGTCCAGCCGGTGACCGGTGGGAACCTGACCGTGTCCCCACCCACGGACAAGCCGACGACGTCCACCCTGAACTTCCACGCCGGCCGGACCATCGCCAACGGCGCGTTCATCGCCGTCGGGGTCGCCCAGGAGGACCCGGACTGGATCGTCGTCCGCATCTTCACCACCTCGCTCACCCACGTGGTCGTCGACCTGACCGGCGTGACCGTACGCGGCATGGCCGGCTCCAACACCACCAGCAAGCGCGGTACGGCCGCGCAGCGGATTGCGGTGAAGGCCAACCGGATGAAGAGGGTCTTCCGCTGAGGTGGGGCTCGGGGGCAGCCCTCGTGGGCCGAGTTCACGGCACTCGGCATGCCGGCGGGTCGGGCAATCATCCGGAACCGCGATGTCGAGCGTGGCCTGCTCTACTCCTGGCCTGACCGACGGATGTTTCGCGTCGCGTTGAAAGTCGGTCATCCACACCGGTCATCCGGTCGCCGTCGTGACGCGTGAGCTCGGCGTGCAGGAGTCGGCCCTGGGTCGGTGGGTGAAGTTGTTCGATTCGCGCCAGGACGCCGGTGGGAACCTGTCCGAGAGCGAGCGGGCCGAGCTCGCTCGGTTGCCCAAGGAGAACTCCGAGCTGAAGCTAGCTGATCGGGGTGTTCGCCAGCGACACGAGAGTCCCGACCACCAAGGCTGTCGCAACGGCAGGCATGAACCAACCCGGGCGCGCCCGGGCACGCCACAACGACCAGACGGCCACCAACGCGAGCAGGACGCCGAACACGATGCTGCCAACATGGCCGACGTCGGTCAGCGGCCGTGCCTCTTCACAAACGGGCGGGCAGTAGACGATCGGGAAACCATTGGTCAGCGCCGCCCAGCCGGCGCCGAGGATCCCGGCGCTGGCGACGCCGCTGCCGTTACCGTGAGAGCCCACCATGAAG
>JAOPXW010000363.1 GCA_025964935.1 Friedmanniella sp.
ACCTAGCCCGACCGTGACCCGGGCCGCCACGACTGGCTACCGTGGCACCTCCGCGTCCACACCCGAGGAGACCGATGCCCGCCGACCCGCGCGCCGCCAACCCCTTCGACTGTCTCTCGCTGGCCGAGCTGCGGCAGCGGCAGTCGCTGAAGTGGCGCGCGTACGGGCCCGAGGTGCTGCCGCTCTGGGTGGCCGAGATGGACACCGTCCCGCCGCCGGCGGTCGTGGCGGCGGTCAGTGCCGCGATGCGCGACGGGGACACCGGCTACCCGTGGGGGACCGGCTACGCCGAGGCGCTGACCGCGTACGCCGCCGAGCACTGGGGGTGGGGCACCGAGGTGGACGCGATGCGACCGGTCGCCGACGTGATGACCGGCATCGTCGAAGTGCTCAAGGTGGTGACCGGGCCCGGCGACGCGGTCGTGGTGACCCCGCCCGTCTACCCGCCGTTCTTCCTCTTCGTCGGCCGGCTGGACCGCCGGCTGGTCGAGGCGCCGCTGGGTCCGCAGGGTCGGCTCGACCTGCCCAGCCTGGAGGCCGCCTTCGTCGAGGCCACCACCGGTGGGCGGGGGGCCGCGCTGGTGCTGGCCAGCCCGCACAACCCGACCGGGGTCGTGCACACCGCCGCCGAGCTCGGCGAGGTGGCGGCGCTGGCCGAGCGGTACGGCGTCCGGGTGGTGGTGGACGAGATCCACGCCCCCCTGGTCGAGGACGGCGCGTTCACCCCCTACCTGTCGGTCCCGGGCGCGGACCGGGGGTTCGTGGTGTTCTCCTCCTCCAAGGGCTTCAACCTGGCCGCGCTGAAGGCGGCCCTGGTCGTGGCCGGCCCGGGGGCCACCGAGGACCTGGCCCGGATCCCTCCGGAGACGGCGATGGGGGCCAGCATGCTCGGGATGCTCGCCCACACCGCGGCCCTGGTCTCGGGCCGGGAGTGGCTGGTCGAGCACCTCGCCGGGATCCACGCCCAGCGCGACCTGCTGGCCGGGCTGCTGGCCGACCAGCTGCCCGCGATCGGCTACCGGGTGCCGGCCGCGACCTACCTGGCCTGGCTGGACTGCCGTCCCCTCGGGCTGGTCGATCCGGCGGCCTTCTTCCTGGAGCGGGCCGGGGTCGCCCTGAACGACGGGGTGCCGTTCGGGACGGGCGGAGCCGGCCACGTACGCCTCAACCTCGCCACCTCCACGGAGGTGCTGACCCGGGCGGTGCAGCAGATGGCACAGGCGTACGCCGCCCGTTGACCCGCCCGGTCCCGACCCGCTCAGGAGTCAGGTCGTAGACCGTCACCCCGCCCCCCGTGGTGGCGGTGTCCTGGGCGCTCAGCCAGGCGGTGGTCGCGCTGGTCGCCGACGTGCTGTCGCCGCCCTGCCCGCCACCGCGCGGCCCGACGCGCCCGAGCGCTGTGCCCGTCCTGGGAGGTTCGTGTGAGCCCCGCCGGCGCCCTCAGCCCATCGAGTTGACCTTGTCCGGGGCGATGGTCAGGATCACCCGCACCTGGTCCCGCCCGCCCCACCAGGGGTAGGGCCGGCCGGTGTAGCGCTGGCTCAGCCGCTCGATGTGGTCCACCCCGCCCTCGGGGGTGACCGAGATGACCCGGCCGCGGACCTCGAAGTAGCGGGTGGGGTTGTCCGGGCTGGAGACGGTCAGGGCGACCCGCGGGTCACGGCCGACGTTGCGGACCTTCTGGTAGCCCTGCACGCTGTTGATGACCACGTTGGTGCCGTCGGTGTCGACCCAGGTCTGGGTCACCTGCGGTGACCCGTCGGGCATGGTCGTGGCCAGGTAGCAGGTGCTGCCGCTGCGCAGCAGCGTGGTCAGCTCGTCGGGGAGGTCCATCGTGGTCCTTCGTTCGGGTCCCGGTGGCGGTGGCGGTGGCCGACCGCCACGGCACGGGGCTGCTCCCAGTGTGCCGGGTCGCACGGCCCGCCGGTGCGGGTCCTAGGCTGCCGGGCATGACGTCTCGACCTCGCAAGCGGGTGGCCATCCTCGGAGCAGGCATGATCGGGGAGGTGCACCGCCGCGCCGCCGTCCTGGCCGGGGCCGACGTGGTGGGGGTGATGGCCTCCACGCCGGAGCGCTCCCGGCAGGTCGCCGAGGCGTGGGGGGTCGAGCGCGCGTACGGCTCGATCGAGGAGGTCTGCGACTCCGGGGTCGACGTGGCCCACATCTGCACCCCCAACGCCTCGCACGTCCCCTACGCCCTGGCCCTGATGGAGGCGGGCGTCCACGTGCTCTGCGAGAAGCCGCTGGGGGTCAGCCTGGACGACGCCCGGACGGCGGCCGCCGCGGCGGAGCGGACCGGGGTCGTGAACACGATGCCGTTCGCCTACAGGTTCCACCCGATGGCCCGGGAGATGCGGGCCCGGGTGCAGGCCGACGAGTTCGGCGCGGTCAACCTGATGCACGGCACCTATCTGCAGGACTGGCTGCTGAGCCCGTCGTCCACGTCCTGGCGGGTCGACCCGGCCGCCGGCGGCCCGTCGCGCGCCTTCGGCGACATCGGCTCCCACTGGTGCGACCTGGTGGAGTGGGTGACCGGCGACCGGATCGCCCAGCTCGTCGCCACCACCTCCATCACCATCAAGCAGCGGCCGGCCAACACGGCCGCGAGCTTCAGCGGGCCGGCCGCCGGCGACGTCGGCCCGCTGGTCGACGTGACGACCGAGGACTCGGCCCTGATCCTGTTCCGCACGGTCAACGACGTGGCCGGATCGGCCGTCATCAGCCAGCTCAGCGCCGGCCGCAAGAACCGGCTGTGGGTCGAGGTCGACGGGATGCACCAGAGCGCGGCCTTCGACCAGGAGCACCCCGAGGAGCTCTGGCTGGGGGAGGAGGAAGGCAGCCGCACCCTGGTCCGCGACCCCAACCACGGGTCGCCCGAGCAGCGGCGGCTCTCCACCCTGCCCGCCGGCCACGCCCAGGGCTACGCCCAGTGCTTCGAGGCCTACGTGGCCGACTCGTACGCCGCCGTCGACGCCCACGACGGCCACGGCGAGGTGCCCGACGGGCTGCCGACCTTCGCCGACGGGGCGCGGGCCGCGGCCATCTGCGACGCCATGCTCACCTCGGCGTCCTCCCGGGCCTGGGTCGACGTCCCCGCCTGAGCCCCCGCCCTGGGACCTGGGCGGACCGGTCGAGAGGGTCGCGCCGCGGCTGCTGGGCGCGGTGCTGTGGCACGGCGAGGTGGCGGTCCGGCTGACCGAGGTGGAGGCGTACGGGGGAGCTCGCGACCCGGCCTCGCACGCCTTCCGCGGCCCGACGGCCCGCAACGCGGTGATGTTCGGCCCGCCCGGGCACCTCTACTGCTACTTCAGCTACGGCATGCACTGGGCGGCCAACGTGGTCTGCGGGCCCGACGGCACCGCGTCCGGGGTCCTGCTGCGGGCCGGTGAGGTCGTGGCCGGTCTCGACCTGGCCCGCTCCCGCCGGGGCCGCTCGTCGGACCGGGACCTGGCCCGCGGACCCGGTCGGCTGGCCCAGGCCCTGGGTCTGGGCGCGGACCAGCGCGGCGCCGACCTGCTCGCCGGGGGACCGCTCCGGCTGGAGGTCGCCCCGCCGCCGGCCCACGTCTCGGTGGGGCCGAGGGTCGGGGTGTCGGTGGCGGCCGAGGTGGCCTGGCGGTTCTGGGAGACGGGCAGCCCCTACGTGTCGGGGTACAAGCGCAGCCCGCGGGCCCCGGCGATCTGAGCCCGCCGGGCTCAGTCCAGGGGCTGCAGCGAACCCAGGATCGAGGGGATGAACTCGGCCACCGTGGGGTGGATGGGCAGGGCGTCGCGGACCGCCGGGTAGCGGACCCCGGCCTGCATGGAGAGGCTGATGAGCTGGACGATGTCGTCGGCCCCGATCCCCAGGATGGTGGCGCCGAGCAGCTCCTCGGTGTCGGCGTCGACGAGCACCCGCATCACCCCGGTCGTCTCGCCCTCGAGCACGGCCCGGCTGACCCGGCTCATCGGCACCTCGGCCTTGAGCACCCGGCGCCCCGAGGCCCGCGCCTCGCGCAGGTTCATCCCGGCCCGGCCCAGGGGCGGGTCGGTGAACATGGCGTACGCGGTGATGCGGCCGGCCACGGTCCGGGGCGGGGCCAGCAGGATCTGGGAGTCCTGGTAGGCGGTGTGGGTGAACGCCCCGTGCCCGTTGACGTCCCCCAGCGCCCAGACGCCGGGCACCGAGGTCTGGAACCGGTCGTCGATGGTCACGAACCCACGCTCGTCGGTGGCCAGCCCGTGGTCGGGGCCGAGCAGGTCGGAGTTGGACCGGCGCCCGGTGGCGACCAGCAGATGGCTGCCGCGAACCTGCTGCCCGTCCTCCAGGACGACCTCGATCCCGTCCCCGCTGCGCCCGACCCGGGCCGTCCGGCCCTCGACGATGGTGACGCCCTCGCCGGTCAGGACCTCGGTCAGGATGGCCGAGACGTCCTCGTCCTCGCGGCCGGCGATGCCGCCACCGGCGACGATGGTCACCTGCGCGCCGAAGCGGCGGAACATCTGACCGAACTCCAGCCCGATGTAGCCGCCGCCGACCACGACCAGGTGCTCGGGCAGGGCGGTGAGGTTCAGCAGCTCGACCTCGGTCAGGTAGTCGACGTCGGCCAGCCCCGGCCAGGAGGGTACGGCGGCGCGGGCCCCCACGTTGAGGTACACCCGCGGGGCGGTCAGCTCCTGGTCCCCGACCCGGACCCGGTGCCGGCGTCCCTCGGGGTCGCTGACCAGGGTGGCCCGGCCGTGGACGAGGTCGAGGTCGGCGGTGGACTCCACCCAGTCGGCCAGGGACTGGCGCATCCCGTCGATCAGGGTGTGGACGCGTTCGATCGCCCGGGGGAAGTCGACGGTCACCTCACCGGTGCCGACCCCGTACGCGGCACCCCGCCGGGCCTGGTGGGCGAGCACGGCGGTGGCCCGGAGCGCCTTGGTGGGGCGGCAGCCGTGGTTCAGGCAGGTACCACCGACCTGCTCCATCTCCACCAGGGCGACCCGGTGTCCGCGGCCGGCGAGGTCGGCGGCGACGCCCGGCCCCGCCTGCCCCGCGCCGATGACGATCGCGTCGTAGTCGGTCATGTCGGAGCCCGCCTCTCTCGGTCCACCCGTGTGGCCGGCCCCGGGTCGAAGCGTCGGGGCGCGCGGGAGGGTGAGGGCTGCCCGGCCCCCGGGGTCCAACCTACGTCCGGCGGGTGGCCCCGGTGCCGGAACCCTGGCCTCGGCGGCTGGGGCGTGCGGCCGGGGCGTGACGAGGGTCTCATCCGGCCCTCCGGACAGGAGAACACCAAGCCAGAGGCCTGTTCGGGGCCAGTGATCGATTGGGCATCCGCCGTTCCCTCTGCCTAGACTCGCCCGAAAGATAACGAACAGATCACGGCACTCGGGGGAGGGCCGCAAACGGTGGAGGACGAGACAGTGAAGCAGCACGCGCAGGGACCGGGCACGAGCCACCGCTGGAGTCGGGTGACCCGGATCGGGTTGCCCCTGGCGCTCGCGGCGTTCGCCGGGACCGGTCTCGTCGCGGCAGCGGCCCCGCACGACCCGTCCGTCGCCGGGCCCTCGGTGAGCGTCAGCAGCCCCGCCGATCTCAGCAGCCGGGTCGAGCCCAACAGCCGGGGTCTGACCACGGTCCGACCGTCGCTGACGGCCACCAAGGCCCAGCTGGCCCGGCAGGCCAAGGCCGAGAAGGTCGCGGCGGCGAAGAAGAAGGCCGCGGCGGCGACCGCTGCCCGGGCGCGCCGGGTGGCCGCCGAGCGGGCCGCGCTGGCCAAGCTCCCCCTCACGGTGGCGGGCACGCGCTACACCACCGCCGCCCTCAAGGTCCGGGTGCTGCCCGAGAAGGCGGCGCGGAGCACCTCGATCGCCGCCGCCGGGAGCAAGCTCTCGGTCACCCGAGTCGTCCGCTCCGGCTATCGGCTGGTCGCGGTCCACGGGCAGCGCCGCTGGGTGACGGAGGCCTACCTGACCAGCAAGAAGCCGGCCGCCGAGACCGTCACCACGAAGAAGGCCGCCACGTCCGGCTCCGCTGATGGTCTCTCGTCGGCGGCCTGCGCCACGGGGTCGGGCATGGAGTCGGGTCTGACCTCCGACGCCGTCAAGGTCCACCGTGCTCTCTGTGCTCTGTTCCCGCAGGTCAAGGCCTTCGGCGGGCTGCGCGGAGGCGAGGGCTTCCACAGCAGCGGCCGCGCCGTCGACGCCATGATCTCCAGCTCCTCGGTCGGCTGGGAGATGGCCCACTGGCTGCGGGCGCACGCCAGGCAGCTGGGGATCAGCGAGGTCATCTACTCGCAGAAGATCTGGACGGTGCAGCGCGGCGGCGAGGGCTGGCGGTCCATGTCCGACCGCGGGTCGGCCACCGCGAACCACTACGACCACGTCCACATCTCGGTCTACGGCAGCGCCGCGACCAGCTGACCACGACCGGTTGCACCGGTGGGCGACCCCTGTGGTCCGGGGGCTGCCTTGTGAACGGACTGGGGCCGACTTAGGGTTTGTTCATGGTGGACATGTACCAGGTGGTGCTCGGCGGGATCGCCGTGAGCATCATGGTGCTCGTCCCCATCCTCTGCGTCCTGGGCTACGACCTGATCGCCGGCCGCTGGGACGCGAGCCTCGGTGCCTGGCGGGAACGCCGTCAGGAGGCGGCCGAGCACCGGCGCTCGCTGCGTGCGCTGCGTCAGCAGGGCGGGCTACCGATCGAGCGGGTGGCGGCTGACCTGAGGCGGCTGCGAGCCGTGGTGGGCGCGGACGAGCACCGCTCGGCCGCGCACCAGATGGGCAACCGGCTGGCGTACGACCGCCTGCTGATGGAGGCCTGCGCCATGCTGGAGATCACCCACGAACTGGGGGAGAACACCACCGGGATGGAGCGCGACATCGAACGCGTACGCCTCGAGGCCGAGCTCGAACGAGCCGGTGTGATGGTGACCAACCGCCGTTTCGGCCAGGCGGCCTGAGCAGTCCTCCGGCCTTCACCGAACCCGACTCGCCGCGCCGGCGGGTCGGGTTTTGTGCTTGGGAGGGCGTCGGTGCGCCGCCGGAGGGCGTGATGTTCCTCACGTCCGTCCTGGCTGTGGGCCACATCATCTCCGGGGAATACAACGGCCGGGCCAGAGGTTGATACTATAACTTCGAAGTCGAAGGTTTCGAACTCGAATGCGTCAACAGCCCCGAAAGGACCGCCATCATGTCTCGCCTCGCGAAGGCCATCCGCAGCCACCGTGAGATCACCCGCAACCGCCGCGAGATCTCGCGCGCGATCATCAGCGCCTCCACTCCCGCGATGCGCGACGAGCTGATCATGCTCGCGCAGCGCTCTGGGAGCTTCGGGTCGAACGCCTGATCCACCCACGCCGGGCTCCCATCCTCGAAGGATGGGAGCCTTTGACGTCTCTAGAGCCCCAGCACACCCGCCAGACCGGCCGCGCCGGAGCGGGCCAGGGCGGCCAGGGCCGGCAGCAGCAGCGCTGAGCCGAGGGCCAGGCCGAGGACGTCGGCGACCAGGAACAGGGCGGCCCACAGACCCCCCGGGGTGTGGGTGAGCCGGCCGAGCTGGTCCGGATCGCTGTGGGCGGTGCCGCCCCGCCGTCGCTGCCGGATCAGCTCCAGCACCGGCTTGGGGGCCGCGATCAGCAGCGTCCACGTCAGCAGGTAGGCCACCGTGGACTGGGCCTGGGCCGGCAGGTACCAGCTCAGGCCGACGAGCACGACGGCGCTGGCCAGGAGGACCGCGAACCCGTACAGGTTGCGGATCTGCAGCAGCATCGCCGCGAGCAGCAGGACGAGCAGCCACAGCAGACCCAGGCTGTGCCCGCTGAGCAGGAGCAGCACCGCGCCCAGCCCGACGACCGCCGGGCCGAGGTAGCCGGCGGCCAGGGTCGCCACCATCCCGGGTCCGCTGGCCCGCCCGCTGGAGACGGTCAGCCCGGAGGTGTCGGTGTGCAGCCGGATGCCGCGGAGGCGGCGGCCGGACAGCAGGGCGGCGACCGCGTGGCCGCCCTCATGGGTGACGGTGACCAGCATCCGGGTGACCGGCCAGACCGCGGGGGTGAGGACGAGGACCGCGGCCAGCACCGCCATCAGGGCCACCACCGCCGGTGCCGGGGCGGGCTGCTCGGCGGTGGCCCGGTGCCAGATCTCGCGGAGGACCTCCATGGCCCCAGTGTTCCCGGCCGCATCGACTCTGCGACCGGGTGCGCGCCGGATCGCCCCGGAAAAGTGACGCCAGTGAGCCGACAGCCGTCATTTTCGGGCATTCGGTGCGACTGGCGTCACCTTGCCGGGTTGCTCAGCCTCGCCGGGCTCAGAGGGCGCCGTTGGTCCAGAGCAGACCCGTCGCGCCGGCGAGCCGGGCCGCGAAGGCCACGGCCTGGGCGTCGGTCAGGCCGCTGACGAAGTCGATGATCCCGCGCCCCCGACCCATCCGGGCGAGCTCGGCGTCGTTGGTCCGGGCATCCAGCCATTCCGGGTGGGTGTGCGCCACCCGCTCGTAGCCGAAGGTCGCGGCGTTGACCAGGTCCACCAGGCGGCGGGGGGCGCGCCCGGCGTCGGTGCGGTCCGACAGCCACTGGTCGAAGGCGACGACCAGCTGCTCGATCGTCTGCTCCTGGCCGCGCTGGAACATGGCCAGGTCGGGGCGCTCCAGGATGAAGTACTGGTTGACGAACTTGAGCACGGAGACCTCGTGCCAGGCCCGGGAGGTCATCGCCACGAAGCCGGACCGGACGTCGGGGTCGGGGTCCGGGGCGACCGAGGTGACGAGGTGGTCGATCCAGCGCGAGGTGAACCCGGAGATGGCGCGGTCGGCGATCATCGACCCGTCGTACGGCTTGGCCAGGACGCCGTCGACGAACTCGTCGCCGACCGTGGCCACGGCGTCGGCGAAGGTCTGCTCGTCGAACATCCACGCGTCGCGGGTCCGGAGCCGGCGGCGCAGCCGCTCCAGCCCGGCGCCCGGCTGGCGGCCGACCTCGACCAGCCGGCGGGCGTCCATGGCGTCGAAGGCGACCTGCTCGTTCTCCCAGGAGCGGAACTCCCCCGAGACCGGGGAGAACTGCAGCACCCCGGACCGGTGGAAGTCCTCGACGTCGTGCAGGGAGTAGGCGATGTCGTCGGCCAGGTCCATCACCGAGCACTCCAGGGTCTGGCGGCCCGGCGGCAGGTCGGGGAAGGCCCGGAGGGCGTCCAGCATCTCCGGCAGGTCGATCAGGTAGGTGGAGAACTTGGCCGCGCCCGTCCCGGCCCGTCCGTGGCCGGCGCCGCGCGGCGGCTCGGGCCAGTCGGTGGGGTGCGGGTCGGGGTGGTGGGAGCGTGCCCACGGGTACTTCAGGACGGCGGCCCGGACGGCGGCGGTCAGGTTGAGACCCTCGGCGCCGGGACCGTGCACCTCCAGCTCGGTCAGGATCCGGAAGGTCTGGGCGTTGCACTCGAAGCCGTCGCTGAGGCCGAACCGGTCCCGGGCCAGCCGGTCCAGCACCCGCTCGCCCAGGTGGCCGAACGGCGGGTGGCCGAGGTCGTGGGCGTTGGCGGCCGCCTGCACGACGACGTGGTCCAGGCCGCCGAGGTTGCGGATCAGCTCGCGGTCCTCGGTGCGCAGCAGGCGTACGGCGATGGCGCGGGCCACCGCGGTCACCTTGATGGTGTGGGTCAGCCGGTTGTGGACCACGCCGCTGGTCGCCCCGGCCGTCACGACCTGGGTCACCTCGGCCAGCCGGGAGAACGACTGGGCGAAGCGGATCCGCTCGAGGTCGGTGCGGAACTCCGACTCCCCCGGCGCGTACGGCCGCTCCGACTCCGGACGGGCGCGAGCCAGGCGGGGGTCCATGTCGGCAACCTATAGGAGAGGCCCTACGGCTCCCCGGGTTCGGTCCGGGCGATCAC